>NZ_VRKW01000018.1 GCF_009746715.1 Ketobacter sp. MCCC 1A13808 | reverse complement strand
CTGACGACAATAGAGCTGTGGAACCACCTGATCCCTTGCCGAACTCAGAAGTGAAACGCAGCATCGCCGATGGTAGTGTGGCATTCGCCATGTGAGAGTAGGTCATCGTCAGGCTTCTAATACCAAAAACCCTCAGTACCGAAGTACTGAGGGTTTTTTTATGCTTTTTGATAAGTCTTTTCCTGCGTGACTCCGCTCTATGTTATAACGCTATTTTGGATTTCCGGTATTGATAGCTTACGGTCCTCCATATCCCGTAGGTAACTAACTGAAACAGGATCTACTCATGGATAGTCTGAAAACGACCGAACTCGAAGCGGCGGTTTTTCGCCGTTTGTTGAAACACCTGGACGACAATAAACACGTTCAGAACATTGAGCTGATGCAATTGGCGGGCTTTTGTAGAAATTGTCTGAGTAAATGGTATGTCGCTGCTGCGGAAGAAAGCGGTGAGCAGGTTGATTACGAACAGGCAAGGGAGCGTGTATACGGGATGCCGTATGCAGAGTGGAAAGCAAAATACCAGACTGAAGCATCGCAGGCTCAGTTAGACGCGTTCAATAGCCGTGATAAGAAATAACTTACTCATATTAACTAAAACCATAATGATAGGCTTCCATTATGAGCGCCACTGAAATTACTCTGGGTTACGCCGAAGATAATGTAAAACTTCAGTTAAAGAAAGCTAACCGGCACGGTCTCATCGCTGGTGCTACTGGTACAGGTAAGACGGTTACTTTGCAGATGTTGGCCGAGGAGTTTTCCCAGCAGGGTGTGCCGGTATTTCTGGCTGATGTTAAGGGGGATTTGTCAGGTGTAAGTCAGGCCGGCTCTCCGCACCCTAAAATTACTGAACGATTCGAACGCATGGCTCTGCCATTGGATCATTGGCATGGCAACCCTTGTGTCTTTTGGGATGTGTTAGGTAAAAGTGGTCATCCCATCAGGGCAACAATATCCGATATGGGGCCGTTGTTACTCTCCAGGCTGCTCGGATTGAATGACACGCAGGAAGGTATACTCAATATTGCTTTCAGTCTTGCTGACGATGAAGGAATGCTGTTGCTCGACCTGAAAGATCTCCGTTCCATGCTCAATCATGTGGCAGATAACGCGAAGGAATTGAGATCCATGTACGGGAACGTTTCGTCTGCGTCCGTAGGTGCGATACAGCGCCGTTTATTGGTGTTGGAGCGTTCGGGCGCAGAACAGTTTTTTGGCGAGCCTATGCTGGACTTTAATGACTTACTGAAAACGGACGGGCAGGGATATGGGTATATCAATGTTTTGGTGGCAAATCAGCTAATACACAGCGCAGGTGTTTATTCTACTTTTTTACTTTGGTTGTTGTCAGAGCTGTTTGAGAACTTGCCAGAGGTAGGGGACCCGGAAAAGCCTGTTCTTGTTTTCTTTTTCGATGAGGCCCATTTGTTATTTGACGGTGCTCCAAAGGCGCTAGTGGATAAAATTGAACAAGTAGTCCGCTTGATTCGTTCTAAGGGTGTGGGTATTTATTTTGTAACGCAAAGTCCATCTGATATTCCTGATGAAGTCCTGGCTCAATTAGGAAATAGGATTCAGCATGCTCTAAGGGCGTTCACTCCTAACGAGATGAAAAAGGTAAAAGCAGCAGCAAATTCATTTCGCAGTAATGACGCGTTCGATAGCAGTGATGTGATTATGGAGCTGGGTGTGGGTGAGGCGTTGGTTTCTACGTTGGATGCCAACGGAACCCCCTCCGTTGTCGCGCGTACGATGATTAAGCCACCCAGATCCAGGATTGGTCCCGCCAGTAGTGGTGAAATCGAGTTGATCAGGGGGCAGAGCCCGTATATAGGTGGATATGATACTGCCCTGGATCGGGAGTCCGCTTTTGAAATACTAGCGAAGAGAAGTGAACAGGCTGCTGCAGAAGCCGCCGCGGATGAGCAACGAAAACAGCATGAAGAAACACAGGTGCGAACCCAGAAAAAGCCTGCCAGGCGGAGCAATCGTCAGTCAGCTGGCGAAGCTTTTGTGAAAAGCATGGCCAGAACGGTCGGTCGGCAGGTAGGGCGTAACCTGATACGTGGTATTTTGGGCTCGCTCTTCAAAGGCCGATGATTAATCGGCCTCATATGCGCTGTTGATATTCAGCTTCTGGTAGCGGTTTTCTTCGTTGTCCCACTTCAAAAAGAGTAATGACTCATCACTGAGGGGGCGATCGAAGTGCAGAAGAAGCCGGGTGGGTTTGCCCTCGTTATTCAGATCTTTCATCACAATTTTAAGCCCAGAGAGCGTGACGCTTTCACCTTCAACAAGCGGCTGCTCTTGAAAATTTCTGAATGCTTCTTCTGCCTGTCCTTGCAGAAACCCCTCTGCTCTTGCGATTTGCAACGTACTATCATCGGGTTTTGAAAAGCTCAATCCGTCATTTAATGTTGTTATGGTCCAAAGCCTGTCTGGCATCACCTCTCCACGATAAAAACGAAGTGGTCCTATTACCATCGCAGAGGCGATTGGTGGTGAAAACAAGACGATACGTTTGGATTCAATGTCCTTTATGCCAGAGAAATACGAGGGTTGGTGGGGAATTAGGCTGGCCCAGACTTTCGTGCTGTATGCCATTAATGGCAGCAATAAGGGAGCTAACACCAGATGGAAAGCTAGCAGGACGTGGGCGGTTCCACGGCTATAACGGTTGAACAAGCCGGCCCCATTGCAATGTTTCAGTGAATAGATGTGGTAAAAAAAGTTGCCTACAAGTGCGGACGCACCGATGCCGGTGAAGAAAAGCAGCCGATCATGTGGTAGTGCAGTCAACACAGGCAAAATGGAGAATAACATGCCACAGAACCAGAACATGCTGGTCCGGGTGCGTGAAAGAGCCCGCATCACGGGGATTAATAAAAGTAACAGAACGACCAGGCAGCCAACCACGTAACCGATAATCGTTTGACCGGAAAACCCATAAAGCTCAGCCGGAATGAAGCCCCATTGACTGGCCAGTAGCACAGGGAGACGCTCGATCAGTTTGCCGAGAAAGGTGATGGGGTGATTGACCGGATCGACGTAATAGGAGTCAGCATTGGCTGCGCCAAACCCAGAGGTCTTGTAGATCACCCACCAGGCTACTATTACTGCAAAATGGGGCAGCGTTGCGAGCACCCCTTTCAGCGGTCCCCGCTTGTCCAAAAATAACGCGTAAGCGCCCATGTAACCAAAGACTGAGATGGCCGATTCGGCGGAAAGCAGACTCAGTACCAGGGCAATTAACGAGACGAATAACCACCTGCGCCCCTGCTCCCGGCGCCAACGCATATACAGAAGCAGACTGACGAGGGCGAAGCTCAATGCAATTAACGCGTTTCTATTGGCTATCCAGCTAACCGCAAATCCATGGCTGCTATCCAGTGCGTAGACGGCTAGTGCGAGCACGCCAGCCAAAGGTGCACTTAGGGTTGTTCTATACAGTCTGGAAACCAGCACCAGGACCAGCAGGTACCAGGCAATATTATGGAGGTGCATCATCCAGGGTGAGTCTGGCCAAAGGACATGATCCAGCCAGTGGCTCATTTCACTCAGTGGCCGCCAGAACGCGTATTTGAGCTCAGCGTAGGTCCACCAGGGAATTAAGCTGTAATCCATTAATAGGCGGTTACGTTCAGGATCACCGTTAATAAACGAAAATAAACCAAAAACTGACAGATCCGGTGGTTTAACAATGGGACTATTCGCACTGAGTAATGCGTGATGGATGTAGTCGTCACCCATATAGCCAGCCCAAATTGCAGGCATGCATAATATGAAGGTGGTTATATAGATTAAAAGGGTAAGTCGATCAGGCTCCTGTGGGAGCAACCTAAGCAGTTTCATCAATTGTTATACTTTTCAGTTCTGCGTTTGAACGCGAGTGTATTGGGGTTGGTAGCTGATCTCAACTACCACTGGTCGATTAATACGCTTGGTCGAGAAGTTACCAAACGCCTGTATACATAAAGTGTATTTTTGGTGTTTATAAGAGTATTATAGGTTAATCTTTAGCTAGCTAATCATCAGCCTAATAGTTTTTGTGGAGAGGGTGAGGAATAGCTTAACAAGCACGGTAGTATTCCTCTACTCGTTGACCTATCCGTTTCATTATGTAGTCGTTGGGGAAGGTAAATGGAACAAGAAACACACCAAACGAATGATCCATCGTTTGTGGATGTATTGATTAAAGCAACTCAAAAAGAGCTGGGGGATGCGAAGTCTCAATTCAATTTTCCTATGCCTGGGGAAGGCGCTAAAGCGGATGTTTTGTTCAATTCAATCGAGGTTTTCACCAGCAAAGGAATCGAAGACACTACGGTGCAAGATCTATTGGATGCGGCCAACATTTCCCGCAGGACATTTTATAAATACTTTAAGAACAAAGTTGATGTTCTGGAAAGCATTTATCAGATGGCCGCAGAATTATTGATGATCCGTTTTAAATCGGTACAGAACGAAGCGGCGACTATGAGCGATTTCATAGTCCGGTGCGTGGAACTGTACTTTGATTATCACACGCACCTTGGTCCACTTGTTCGCATGATGACCGAGGAAGCCCGTCGCGCAGACTCGCCGCTGGCTACTCACCGGGCGACTCTGCTGCAGCATATCGTAGAAATGTTCGAAGAAAAATATTATGAATTTGAGAATATTAATCTGGACCCCAAGATCTACTACTCACTGATTTGGATGATGGAGAGTGCATCCATGAATCTGCTAAGTAAGTTGCCGTGCGACCAGGCCGAAGTAGATGAGTTCAAAGCCGTCATGTGTGCGATTACTGCGCGCGTCGCATTTACCGATCCGGCACAATGGAGCAGTCTGCCAAAAATGCCGTTGAAAGCGTAAGCAGCATATAAGGCTATAAATTATCGATATAGCGGAAGCGGGGCAGAGAATCGCCCTCTACTTCTATCGTTTCAGTGAACATGCTGAGTGGTCTTACCCAAAGGTCATAATCACCATAGAGTGTGCGGTAAACCACCAGCTTTTCTTCGGTTTCGCTGTGGGTTGCCACGCCGATCACCTCATAATCTTTCCCTTTGTAGTGTCGATAACGTCCTGGTTGGAGCATAAGCCGGATTCCTGGTTAGATAGGGTGCACGCCTGATGGCATGGTTTTAGGGGTTAAATTTTGCGACTATCCATTCTTATAGTAATTCCGTTATAGTTCAATGAATTTCCTTAAGATCTTTAGGCAATGTGCTGCATTCCACTAATAAAAGAATCTGATAAGCTGAACGCAGAATTACGGAAACCAGAGTAAATAAAGCCAGGAGTTTGAGTTTGGGAATTCACTACGGAGTGGTGATGACTTTGCTGTTGTGCATCGGGTGCGCCGCAATAGCAATGGATTCCGGATCAATTGAGCAGGGTACAATTGTTCTGAAAGACGTTCAGCAAGATTATTCCCTGGGGGAGTCGTTGCGCTGGAAGGTGGACGCAGGCGGCGGCATTCAAATTGCTGAGCTTTTGCATGAGCCTTCGCTGGGCTGGGTTTCCGGTGATAGTGATATCCCCAATTTGGGTTATTCCTCTGACCCTGTCTGGTTTCGAACCTCGCTGGAAAATGCGAGCCCTGAAAAGCTTTGGTATCTACTGATTGACTACCCTTTAATCCGGGATCTGGATGTTTACTACGTTCGTCGTGGCGAGGTGTCCAGAATTATCAATGTAGGGGATCGGTTTGAATTTTCGGCTCGCCCGGTTTTGAACCGCGGTTTCATTTTTCCGGTCAGACTGGCCAGAGGTGAAACGCTTGATTTGTACTTTCGTATGAACGGGCCCTATGCAGTACAAATGCCGCTGCACATAATGACCAGCGATGTTTTGCTCACACGTGAAACCTATGCGTTGTTGCCGCATGGATTGTTTTTCGGTTTTGTCCTGGTGATGGCCTGCTATAACTTTTTTCTATTCCTGGCGACGCACGAAAAAGCCTATCTCTTCTATACGCTGTTCACGCTCTCTATCGGCTTGTTTCAATTTATTCAGCAGGGGTTTGCTTTCCAGTTTTTATGGCCCAAAGAAGTCTGGTGGCAAAATAAGTGTACCGGGGTTTTTATACATCTGAGTCTTATCTGTAGTTACTTTTTTATCAGCAGTTTTTTGGATCTGAGGCGTTTGCTGCCGATACTTTACCGGGTATCGGGTGTGCTTATGGTGACTTCTGTGATTACTGTTTTGTTGGTGCCATGGCTGGATGAATTTTGGGTAATGCGTTTCGGTGTCATTCTGGCGTTACCGGCTACGCTGTTGGCAATTTCCAGTGGTTGGCTCGTTTGGTGGCGTAAAGGCAGAGCGGATGCTCGTTATTTTTCGTTGGCCTGGAGTATTTTTCTCATTGGAGTTTTATTGCTAGCAATGAATAAACTCGGGATTTTGCCGCGCAATTTTATTACGGAGCACGGTGCTGAAATCGGTACGGTTATCGAATTGGCTCTGCTGGCATTTGCCTTGGCATCCAGAATTACTATTGAACGCAATCAGCGGCTGGAATTGCAGAAGCGAACACAGCATCTGGAAAGGGCTGCACTGCAGGCAAAAGAGCGAGCACTGGATCTTGAGAGAATGAATTCAGAACAGTTGGAGCAAAGTGTGCGGGAGCGCACCCGTGATTTGCATAAAGCCATGTCGGAGCTGGCAGTGATGAACCGAAGGCTTGAGCAGATGAACATGACTGACTCGATAACCGGTGTTGGCAATGAAAATAGTTTACTTTCTACGTTAAGGAAGGAATGGGATCGTTGTTATCGCAGTGGTGAGTTGTTGTCACTTATTGTGGTCGAGCTGGATGAATACCGCGAAATCATCGCGGATCATGGGAAGGTGGCTTCCGACGAATGCCTTAAAAACGTGGCGGATATTCTGGAACGTATTATTTCACGCCCGGCCGATTTGATAACGCGCTACGGTGATAAAGTGTTTGGTGTTGTTTTGCCTGCCACGGATGCGGTAGGCGCGGGTTACCTGGCGTCGGAAGTGCTTGCTGCTGTCATCAGACACCCATTTGATTTTGGGGTGGCAAAAATTCAGGCATCGGTGAGTATCGGAGTGGCTTGTGCGTTGCCCCGCCAGCCCGAGTTATATAAGGACCTGCTGATGGCCGCAGAAGGTGCTGTATATGTTGCACAAACCAGTGGAGGCAACCGAGTGCAAATAACCAAGCCGAATAGTTAATTTCCAATGCTGGCAACGGATAGTGCCTGTGAATGCCATTGGTCCGGAACCAGGAATAGTATTTCAGGTTTTTCTGTCCAGCGGGATACCAGAACCTGAACAGGGTGTTCCAGTGTGTCACGCTGCAATTGAAGGACGAATTGACGGTAGCTCAAGGCCTCACATCCACTTTGTGCCATCCACTCTCGTTTTTCCAGGCGATGAAATTGACACTGGGGCAGGGGCGAAAAAGTTCGTTCAAATTCTGATTCAGATAACCACCACCCTGTCTGGTGATCTTCTTGAATGTAGTCCGGACATGCCGCAGGGGGCCGCTCTAACTGTTCGTTGAAGGCGTAGAACAGGCGGCCTTTGCTGAGCAGCCGTTTGGTGACGATATCCCAGCCTCGATCCAGACAAAGCTGTTTTGCTACCGGGTTATCTGAAAGTGCGAGCTGCTGGTCAATCAGGTGGTGATACTTTCTGCTTAAGCGGTCTTTGAGATTTGGCCCGAGCCATTGAGTGTCTCGGCCGGGAGGGTTCACTTGCAGATAGAACTTGATCGCCAATTCCCAATGCTCCACATCACCACTTGTTTGATTTTTAACGATCAGGTCAAACTCGCCGAGCGTTTTTTTGTCATCACGCACAGGGAGATTGTTGGACAGTAGGCGAAACTGTTTACTGTGTTGTAGCCAATACAGCCAGCATCTTTCGAAATAGATTCCGAGTCGGTAGTGATTGTTTAACTGTAGGTACTCAACCAATGTCTGATCGTCATTGTCGATCGTCGATAGGTGGGGTTGAATGTCGTGATAGGCCTGCTCATAAATCGAGTGAGGCAGGTGATATTTCGTATTTCGGGTTTCTATCAACGCTGGGCTAAGTAAAGCCCAGGCAAGATTGCGAACGTGCGGGGATCGGTAGCGGTTGAGTTCACTGTGAAGAAGCACTGGATTTTTCTATGGTGTTAGTTGATTGTTTAAGATTGATTAGCAAGCTTATAACACCGATGACCATTCCGGTTAGGATGCCGTAAAGATGGCTGTCTACAGCGACAAAACCACCAATCGCCTGTCCGGTGAACGAATCGGTCCCACCCATAAACTGTTCGTAGATGGTTTTGCCGGCCATATACATCGCGAATAGCAGAGAGAGCATGGGGGCTCGCTGCCAGCCAACAATCAAGTAATGGGTCAACATGCCCCAAATGGCGCCGGATAAGCCCACGTACCAGAGTATTTCGCTATTTAACCAAAAAATGCCGGTGCCGACACCGAGAATGCAAATCAGCAGGCCAATGGCTTCACGCCGGGCAGAGATCTCTTCTCGGAAGCTGACTGAGACGATCAGGTAGCCCACTAAGTTGAGCATGGTGTGGTTGCTGTTGAGATGGACAAACTGGCTGGTGATAATACGCCAGATTTCTCCGCTGGCTACTTTGTCGTGCACCAATGCCAGTTGCTGTATGATGGTTTGCGGAAACGTTGCGGTGATGCAAATTAAAATCATAACCAGAATGGAAAACCACCATTGCCTGAAAAACTCATTAAAGTTTTTCTTGGCGATGGCTTCTTTTTCTTCAGTTGTTTGCATCAGCGCGGGTTCCACTTTAACGTGTCGGATTAGTGCTTACAGGGCCCGGATTTTATCCATCTGGATTTGGAGTTGAGATAGCGCAGATTGATGCTCCACAATTTTTTGTTTTTCCTTTTCTACCACGTCTGCCGGTGCCCGATCGACAAATTTAGGGTTGTTGAGCTTGCCTTCAACGCGTTTGATTTCCTGCTGGCGCTTGTCGATTTCCTTTTGCAGTCGGCCAACTTCAGCGTCCTTATCAATTAACCCCGCCATCGGTACGCGAACTTGCATGTCGCCAACCAGTTGAATAGATGACATGGGGGCTTCCTGATCCGGTTGCAGCCAGCTTAGGCTTTCCAGTTTAGCCAGAAACAGCAATAAATTCTGGTAGGCATCGAAACGCTGTTGGTCGCTTTCATTGCCCTGTTGCAGTAATACTGGCAGAGCTTTGCCGGGGGAAATGTTCATTTCTCCGCGAATATTTCGAACCGCAAGTATGATGCCTTGCAGCCAGGCAATATCGGCTTCAGCGTCGCTGTCAATTTTGCTTTCATCCGCAAGGGGGTAGGCTTGCAGCATTATAGTTTCGCCCTGCGCTCCAGCTTTGGGTGCAATCTGTTGCCAGATCTCTTCGGTGATAAACGGCATCATTGGGTGTGCCAACCGTAAGATCGCCTCTAATACGTTTACTAGTGTGCGGCGGGTGCCTCGCTTCGCAAGTTCGGTTGCATTTTCATTACTGAGCACCGCTTTTGAGAGTTCCAGATACCAGTCACAGTATTCATTCCAGACAAATTCGTAAAGCGCTTGCGAGGCGTGGTCGAAGCGGTATTCGTCCATCGCTTTCGCGACCTGCTGTTCTGTTTTCTGCAAGCGGGATATAACCCAGCGATCTGCAAGGCTCAGTTCCACCGGTTTGTTGTCATTTGCGCAATCTTCGTCATCGGTGTTCATCATGACGTAACGACTGGCATTCCATAGTTTGTTGCAGAAATTACGATAGCCTTCCAGGCGCCCGGTATCGAACTTAATATCCCGTCCGGTGGAGGCCAGGGACAAAAAGGTGAAGCGCAAAGCATCGGTGCCGTAAGAGGCGATGCCGTCGGCAAAGTGTTTGCGGGTTTGTTTTTCAATCTTGGCTGCAAGTTGGGGTTGCATCATGCCGCTGGTGCGTTTGGTTACCAGTGTTTCCAGTTCGATCCCGTCTATAATATCGAGGGGGTCCAATACATTACCTTTGGATTTCGACATTTTTTGGCCTTCGGCATCCCTGACCAAGCCATGAACATAGACGGTTTTAAAGGGTACCTGAGCAGATCCGTCTTCGTTTTTCATAAAATGCAGGGTCATCATAATCATCCGCGCAACCCAGAAAAATATTATGTCGAAACCAGTGACCAAGACGCTGCTGGGGTGGAAGGTGGCAAGCTCTGGTGTTTTCTCTGGCCAGCCTAGTGTCGAGAAAGTCCATAATGCGGAGCTGAACCAGGTATCCAGAACATCATCGTCCTGTCGTAAAGACACATCGCCAGTCAAATTATGCTTTTCTCTCACTTCTGCTTCGTCTCGCCCAACGTAAACATTGCCTTCGGTATCGTACCAGGCTGGAATGCGATGCCCCCACCATAGCTGGCGGGAGATGCACCAATCCTGGATGTCCCGCATCCAGGCGAAATACATATTCTCGTACTGTTTGGGCACGAATTGGATATCGCCGTTTTCAACCGCGCGGATGGCGGGCTCGGCCAAAGGTGCTACCCGCACATACCATTGGTCTGTTAGAAAGGGCTCGACAACGACGCCGGAACGGTCACCTTTAGGGAC
Organism: Ketobacter sp. MCCC 1A13808; assembly: GCF_009746715.1. Classification (NCBI taxonomy): domain Bacteria; kingdom Pseudomonadati; phylum Pseudomonadota; class Gammaproteobacteria; order Pseudomonadales; family Ketobacteraceae; genus Ketobacter; species Ketobacter nezhaii. The sequence continues at coordinate 60,125 of NZ_VRKW01000018.1, read as the reverse complement.
CTTTAATCCATGCGGTTCAACTTTTTCCAGCAGGCCCAGACTTTCCAGGTCGGCAATGATTTTTTTGCGCGCCACGAACCGGTCGTCACCGCGGTACGCTTGTGGTAGTGCCCTGTCCACCACCGTGTTTTCACTGCCGTCAAAATTGAATACTTCGGCAAGCTCCAGAATAGCGGCGTCCACGCTAAAAATGTTCACCAGCGGCAGGTTGTGCCGCTTGCCGACCTCATAGTCGTTAAAATCATGGGCTGGCGTGATCTTTACGCAACCGGTGCCGAATTCCATCTCGACATAATCATCCGCGACGATGGGGATTTCACGGTTCACCAGTGGCAGCATGATGCTTTTGCCAATCAGATTGGAGTAGCGTTCATCCTTGGGATTGACTGCGACTGCCGTATCGCCGAGCATAGTTTCGGGGCGGGTTGTAGCGACCACTATGTAATCTTTGCCATCGGCTGTCGTTGCACCTTGGCTGAGCGGATAGCGGAAGTGCCACATGCTGCCTTTCTGATCGACGTTTTCAACTTCAAGATCAGAGATTGCTGTGTGCAGTTTGGGATCCCAATTGACCAGGCGTTTGCCCCGATAAATCAGCCCTTCGTTGTATAGCTGCACAAATACTTCTTTAACGGCGTTGGACAAGCCGTCATCCATCGTGAAGCGTTCGCGGGTCCAGTCCAGGCTGGCACCCATGCGTCTGAGTTGTTGGGTAATGGTACCGCCGGATTCCGCTTTCCATTGCCAGACCTTTTCCAGAAATTTTTCTCGACCCAGGTCGTGGCGGGTTTCTCCCTTTGCGGCCAGTTGCCTTTCAACTACCATTTGCGTGGCGATACCGGCATGATCGGTGCCGACCTGCCATAGGGTGTTGTTGCCCCGCATCCGCTGACAGCGAATCAGCGTATCCATGATGGTATCCTGGAAGGCATGTCCCATATGCAGGCTTCCGGTGACATTCGGTGGTGGAATCATGATGCTGTAGGCATCACCCTGGCCGCTTGGCTTGAAATAGCCTTTGGCTTCCCAGGTTTGATACCAATGGGTTTCGATTGCACTTGGGTCGAAGGTTTTTTCCATGATCACCGATGTCTCTTGTCTTGAATTAGCCAACTTGTTCGTCAAAAAAATTGCCTACTCAGGCATTCCGGGGACGAATTATGGGGCCGACAAGTATACCGATGTGTTGGGGATTTTTCTGCCTGTGTAACCGTTCAGCTCGATTTTTTCTTAAGCTCTTTGAACATTCTGTCCACTTCCTGTTCCAGCTTCATGCGTAGCTCAGCTTCTAACCGGTGCATATTGGCGCGAATGACTTCATTCACCAGCTGGCTGGCCTTTTGCCGTAGGGCTTGATATTCCCTAGAAGATTGATTGAGGTCGAATGAGAGCTTATTAAGTGGATTGTCGTGCAGTAGTTGGTGGAGTTGTGTCGAGGCATCACTGATGCTGTCAGATTGCGATGCCTTGTGGTTGCTGCGGTTGTGGCTCTCGCGCAGCTTCTCCAATGTAGATCGGGGTAAGAAGGGGTTTTCGATATCCGTCGATCGGGCGGGAACCGGTCTTTCGGGTTCGGCTTTGGTCGCTATGGCTTGTGGTGCCTGTGGCGCAGCCGCGTTCGCTGGGTTCCGGAACCGATCGCTGATTTCCAGTGGATCATTATCCAGAAAACTCATGTCCAGATCACCCTCATTGAAGTTTTTAGCCGGGGTGGTGCTGAAGGTGGCTGCTCCGCGATCGATCGTATCCAAAGTAGGGCTGGGAAAATCAGGGTGCGTCTCGTTGAGCACGGGAACGTCCTCAACGAAGCTTTTAAGCACGGGAATATCCTGGCGGATCGGGTTGGCGAATTCTTCGTCCTCCAGCATCTCACTAAGTGATTTAAGCTCGTCGAGCATCCGGGTTTTGGTTTTTACCTTGGCGCTGTTTTCTGGGTTGTTCTCACGTTGGCTCATCTGTTCTACACCGACCGATTAAGAGGGTTACAAAGATCTCCTGGCCACGTTTGCAATTAGATGCTGTGGCTATTTAAAGCATAGCCTCTTTCTTGGTAAAACCGGAAGTTCTGTCTACTTTGTGACCTGGATTCCGGTTTGCCGGGTACGATCTCCGCAACTCGTTCAAATCGTGAGAAAAAATCCGGAATTGTGCCGGCCAGGTTAACCATTACGTCAGAATGGAGGCCAGGTTGCCCCTGGTGGGACACCTGGATCCGATGATGTTTTTGTGCCTGGCCTTGCGGCCCCCCGCAATCGCTTGCGTCATGGGCCAAAAAAGACTGTGGACGCTGCCACAGCTGCTCACTAAGGAGTCGGGTTTGCTCCTCGTCGCGGGTGTGGATATAGATTTGGTGACCTCGCCGGAACGCCTTCTCAACCAGTCGCGCTGCGTAATGCAGCGGCGAGATGCGGTTGTCTTCCGGCAGGATATAAAAATCCACCCGTGTCATGCCTCAGATTGTCCGATCAGGTACTGGGTTAGCAGGGGAACTGGGCGTCCGGTGCCGCCTTTGGCTGGTCCACTGCCAACGAAAGCACTACCAGCAACATCAAGATGAGCCCAGGGATAGGCCTTGGTAAAGCGGGATAAGAAGCAGGCTGCAGTGATAGAGCCTGCTTTGGGGCCGGAATTACCGATATTTCCGATGTCTGCGAAAGGGCTGTCCAGTAAGGCTTGATATTCGTCCCACAGGGGCAGTCGCCAGAGTTTATCCTGTGAATACTCCGATGCGGCTTCCAGCGCCTCGGCCACGGCCTCATTGCTGCTCATCATACCAGAAGCAAAGGGGCCTAAAGCGACAATCACCGCTCCAGTGAGCGTGGCGATATCGACCACCGAAGCCGGTTTGAAACGCTCCACATAGGTGAGCGCATCGCACAATACCAAGCGTCCTTCGGCATCGGTATTCAGGATCTCAACGGTTTGCCCCGACATGGTGGTGACGATATCTCCGGGGCGGGTTGCTTTGCCGCCGGGCATGTTTTCGGCTGCGGCCACCACACCAATAACGTTCATTGGCAACTCCATTTCCAGCACCGCTTTCATGGTGCCGAATACGGAGGCGGCACCACACATATCCCATTTCATCGTGTCCATGTCAGGGGCCGGCTTTAATGAAATACCCCCAGTGTCAAACGTAATGCCTTTCCCGACCAGGACATGGGGTTTGTCACTTTTTTTGCCGCCCTTATATTCCATTACGATCAACTTTGCAGGCGTCGCACTGCCGGCACTGACTGACAGTAGCGCACCCATGCCTAATTCTTTCATTTCTTTCTCATCCACAATGGTTGTGGTGAGATTTTTGTCGGATTTTGCTAGGTTTTTGGCTTCCTGGGCGAGATAGGAGGGGTTGCATACGTTGGGTGGAATATTGCCGAGATCCCGGGTGAAATTCATGCCGTTGGCGATGGCTTTCCCGATCTTGGTGCCCTGGGTTAATAACGCCTCGTTTTCACCGGCGCTGTAAATCAGAGACAGTTTCTTTAATTTAACGTTCTTGTGATTATCTTTGCTTTTAAACTGATTAAACGTATAGGTCGCGTACTCCGCCAACTCGACTATCTGGCGGCTGAGCCAGGTAGCATCGCGGTTATTGACCCGGATATCTTCTATGACCACGCTGGCATCTTTCGCTGCGGTACCTTTTACCGCGTTGATCGCAGCGCTGAAGGCTTTACGGAAACCACTTTCGTTCAGGTCTTCTGCCTTTCCTAAGCCCATCAATACGACGCGTTGGGCGCTGATACCGTCAATGCTATTGAGTACCAGTGTTTCCCCGCATTTGCCGTTAATGTCACCGCCTTTCAGAATTGAGCCTAAACTGTTTGAGGTTGCACCATTTACAGCGGCTCCGTTTTCCCCCAAAGTGGCTCCTTCGAATACAGGAAGTATCAAAGCATCTGTTTTCGTTTTTTCTGGTGTGGATTTTTTAATTTTAAAGTCCATTCAAACCTCGCAAGACAAAAGAATTCGATTGTTAGATAATGGCTGATCTTTAGCTGTTCTTAACTATACGCACTATTAACCAAAATTAACGTGATTTTCCAGAGCTGACGCTCCTTTTTAATGATTATATATCGATATCTATCCCGGCAGTTATTTTGGGCGACCATAGCGGTCAGCTCGATCCTGACCTTTATTTTGGTTTCCAGTCGCTTTCTGAAGTACTTGTCGCAGGCTGCGGTCGGCAAGCTTGAAGGTGGTGCGGTGTTTATGATAATGGCCTATCGGCTACCTGATTTTCTGGAGCTGATCCTGCCTTTGGGTTTGTTTCTCGGCATATTGCTGTCCTATGGCAGGATGTATCTGGAAAACGAAATGGTAGTGCTGCAGGCGTGCGGTGTCAGCCAGCGAAGGTTGGTGGCGCTATCCCTGATCCCGGCTATTTGTATGTCGCTTTTGATCGGCTACTTCGCATTTTTTCTGTCTCCATGGGGTGCCCAGAAAGCCAATAATCTTATCTTTGAACAGCAAACACGCTCGGGCCTTGATGTGCTGAGCCCGCGCCGGTTCCATTCCACGCGGGACGGCAGTACAGTGACTTATGTCGAGGATATTGATAGCCGCGCCGGTGTGATGAAAAACCTGTTTATCGTTAATTACGACCGCGAAAATGTCGGAGATGAATACAGTAAGGTCATTCTGATGCGTGCGACAGAAGGCACCTATCGAATTGACGATAAAGGTAACCGGTATCTGGTGATGTCCAACGGCGTGCGCTTTGAAGTGGACCCGGGAAGCTCCGTTTTTGCCCAGACGCGCTACGGAGAATACACCATTAAGCTCGAAGAAAAGCTGGTTTCACAAGGGGCAGCAGAATTCCAGGATCGCACTACGGAGGATCTGCTCGGAGACGACAGTATCAGTGCGCGGGTTGAGCTGCAGTGGCGGCTTTCTCTTATGATTATGGTGCCCATAGTGGTGTTTATTGCTGTGCCTTTGTCGCGTGCCAATCCGAGGCAGGGGCGTTACCTGAAAATGCTGCCAGCCATTCTTATTTATCTTGCTTACCTCGCGAGCATGATGTCGGTGAAAGGTGGCATCGAAAAAGGGCGCATTCCGGCAGAGCTGGGGCTTTATTGGGTGCATGTGCTTTTCTTTGGGTTGGGCTTTTTACTGAATTACTGGCCTTCGTTGCGATTGAAGATGTCAAAGAAACGCATGGATCGCCTGGAGGCTTCTGCGCCGTGAAGTTACTGGATAAATATATTGGTAGTACGGTGTTAATGTCCGTTTTAATGGTGACTTTAATTATCGTTGGTTTGGACGCCACCTTTGCTTATTTAACCGAGCTGGATGATCTGGGAGGCAATTACGGTGCCGGTCAGGCGTTGATATTTATCGCCCTGACATTGCCCCGGCGTATCTATGAGTTCATGCCGGTTGGTACCCTTATCGGCTGTTTGATCGGTTTAGGCACACTGGCTAATACCAGTGAGTTAACAGTGGTCCGCGCCGCCGGTGTTTCCATCAGTCGTATCGTATTCGCTGCGTCCAGGCCGGTTATATGGGTGGTATTGCTAGGGCTGCTGTTGGGACAATTTGTGGTGCCACAAACCGAGCAATTTGCGCAAAGTGAGCGAGCCAGGCATTTGTATCTGGGGGAAAGCATTACCTCAATTGCGGGTTACTGGTATCGGGAAGGCGGCCACTATACCCATATCCAGGTGGTTCAGCCGAATGGCGTAATGTACGGAATTTCCCGTTTCATTTTTGATGACAGCAATAATCTGGTGCAAACGGATTTTTCACAGCGTGCCATTTATCAGGGTGATCACTGGGTGCTGGAGCAAGTACGCCAGACCCGCATAAGCAAAGACCATACAGCATCAGAGCGCTACCAGACCTTACGTTGGGACAACACAACGATCACCCCGGATGTGATGTCTATTGTGGTGTTAAAGCCGGATTATTTGTCCATTTCCGGGCTGTACACCTACGCCACCTATTTGGAAACCCAAGAGTTGGATAGTTCTTCCTATTATTTTTCTTTCTGGAAAAAGGTGTTGCAGCCAGCCACTACGCTGGTGATGGTTTTTATCGCTATTTCATTTATTTTTGGTCCGCTGCGCTCGGTCTCGATGGGGCAGCGTTTGATGGCGGGGATTATCGTCGGTTTGCTTTTTCATTACGCCCAGCAGTTCCTGGGGCACATCACCATTATTTTCAGCATTGCGCCTTTGATGGCCGCGTTGGTGCCATTGCTGGTTTGTTTGTTTATCGGGATCTATTTGTTACGTAGGGTTTGATCATCGCCGCCTTCGGGCCGGCATTACTTTTTTATTTTCTTCCGTGGGCAGCACCAATGTGCGGGTATTGGAGAGGCTGTCATGCCAGGAATCCCCGCTCGGGCTGACCAACACCCAAATATAGCCGAGACCAAAGCTCAGTAATGACAGTATAGCGATCAGAAACCGGCTCAGGCATTGGGCCAGACGTAGCGGCCTGCCATCCAGATTTGCGTCCACCACTTGCAAGCGCCACGCGCGCATACCGAGCGTTTGTCCACCCCGGCTCCAGAACCAATAGTAAAACAGGAACGTGCCGCCCAGCAGAAACGGAAACAGGGTATATTGCAGTGAGTCATTGTTTTCCAGATTGTCGACACCACGGATGGCAGCGTGGGCAAATCCGATCAATAGCCACATGGCAACCAGAATAAGCAGGTCATAAACCATCGATGCGAGCCTACGGAACAGGCTTGCAGAGGGAAACTCTAAATAGGATGTTCTTTCTGAGGAATCTGTCATGGATTTGACAAGTGGTGCCTAGGGAGAGAATCGAACTCTCACTCTGTTGCCAGAACCGGATTTTGAATCCGGCGCGTCTACCAGTTCCGCCACCCAGGCACGTGTCTTGTAACCTTGTCTCTACTTAAGAGAGCGGGGATTATATCAATGACGATCAAGACGTCAACAAGCCATTTAAGAGAAATCCATAAACCGCTATAATCGCGCCCCTCCGGATTCCGGCTGAAGCCCGGATTTGTTCCCTGCAGCGTCCATATAAGTGACCACATTATCCAGATGAAGCGTACTGATTACCATTTTGACCTGCCCGAAGCGCTGATTGCGCGATACCCCGCTGAGCAACGCAGCGGCAGCCGACTGCTCAATCTTAATCGTCAAAATGGTGCTATAAAAGATTTGCAATTCAAGCAATTAGCGGAATCACTGAATCCTGGGGATTTGCTGGTTTTCAATAATACCAAAGTAATTCCGGCCCGCCTGTTTGGGAATAAGCATACCGGGGGTAAAGTCGAGGTATTAGTGGAGCGTATACGCTCGGATAATACCTGCCTGGCTCATGTAAGAGCCAGCAAAGCACCCAAACCCGGTAGTTCGATCGAGGTAGAGGGTGGTGGCTCATTTCAGGTTGAAGCGCGCGACGGCGATTTATTCGTGTTGCGGTGCGATCAGCCTTCGTTGTTGGGTTGGTTGCAGAAAGTGGGGCACATGCCGTTGCCTCCCTATATAGACAGAAAAGATGAGTCCTTGGATTTACAGCGATACCAGACTGTGTATGCCAGCACCCCTGGGGCTGTGGCAGCCCCAACGGCCGGGCTTCATTTTGACCAGCCTATGCTGGACCGGCTTGCCGAAAAAGGCATTCGTACGGCCTTTGTCACACTGCACGTGGGGGCGGGAACGTTCCAGCCGGTGCGGGTTGAAGATATACGGCAGCATAATATGCACACGGAGTGGTTGGAGGTGAACCAAGCCGCCGTCGATGCCGTCGCTGAAACAAAGGCAGCGGGAGGGCGGGTCATTGCCGTTGGAACTACTTCGGTTCGTTGTCTGGAAACCGCTTCAGCGAAGGGTGGTGGAGCAGTGGCACCCTATCAGGGTGATACCAATATTTTCATTTATCCGGGTTATGAGTTTCAAGTGATTGATGGCTTGGTGACCAATTTTCATTTGCCTGAGTCCACCTTGATTATGTTGGTGAGCGCATTTGCCGGACGCGAGGCGGTGCTAAATGCTTATGCCCATGCGGTGCGGCAGCAATACCGTTTTTATAGCTATGGCGATGCCATGTTAATTCTTTGAAGCCCAGGAGCAGTCAATGATGGACACCAAAGCATGAAGTTTGACCTGATTAACACCGACGCAGGCGCCCGTCGCGGGCGCTTGCATTTTGAGCGGGGCACCGTGGAAACACCGGCCTTTATGCCGGTTGGCACCTATGGTTCGGTGAAAGCCGTGCTGCCGAAAGAGGTGGCTGATATCGGCGCCCATATTATTCTAGGTAATACTTTCCATTTAATGCTGAGGCCAGGCACGGACATTATTAAATTGCACGGTGATTTGCATGATTTCATGCAGTGGCGCGGCCCGATCCTGACAGACTCCGGTGGGTTTCAGGTGTTTTCGCTGGGTAAGATGCGCAAAATTTCCGAAGAAGGTGTTAAATTTCAGTCCCCTGTTGACGGTAGCCCGGTATTCCTAAGCCCCGAAATTTCAATGCAGGTGCAGCGGGATTTGGGTTCCGATATTGTCATGATATTCGATGAGTGCACGCCTTATCCTGCAACGGAGCAGCAGGCCCGCGACTCAATGGCGCTGTCATTGCGTTGGGCCAGACGCAGCAAAGTGGCGCACGGGGATAATCCGTCTGCGCTGTTTGGCATTGTGCAAGGTGGCATGTACGAAAATTTGCGGCTGGAATCGCTGGCCGGTTTGAAAGAGATCGGTTTTGACGGCTATGCCATCGGTGGGTTGTCGGTGGGTGAGCCGAAAGAGGAAATGCTGGCGGTGTTGAACTATCTGCAGCCCCACATGCCTAACGACCGGCCTCGATACCTCATGGGGGTAGGCAAGCCGGAAGACCTAGTAGAAGGCGTGCGTCGCGGTGTGGATATGTTCGATTGTGTGATGCCCACTCGAAATGCCCGAAACGGGCATCTATTTACCGCGGACGGGGTGGTCAAAATCCGTAACACCGTACATAAAACCGATACCGGGCCATTGGAAGAAGGCTGTGATTGCTACACCTGCAATAACTTCTCCCGAGCGTACCTGCATCATCTGGATAAATGTAAAGAAATACTCGGATCGCAATTGAATACGATCCATAATTTGCGCTATTACCAGCGTCTGATGGCCGGTTTGCGTAGTGCCATTGAAACGGGTACATTTGAGCGCTTTGTGGCTGACTTCTACCAACGGCGGGGCATTCCGGTGCCGGCGTTAGGCTGAATACTCTAATTTAACTGTAAACAACTTGAGGTAAGTATGAGCTTTTTTATAGCAGATGCTATGGCTGAACCAGGAGCCGTAGCGGCTCAACAGGGTAACCCGATGACGTTCTGGGGCATGATGATTGTCATGGTTGCCATATTCTATTTTATGATTATCCGGCCTCAATCCAAGCGTAACAAAGAACACAAGGCGTTGATGGGTGCACTAAGCAAAGGCGATGAAGTGGTATTGTCCGGCGGTATGATGGGCAAGGTGACTAAAGTTGTGGATGAATACGTTGTAGTGGACGTTGCGAACAACGTAGAAATTTCCTTTCAAAAAGCCGCTGTAACGGCAGTCCTGCCCAAAGGCACTTTGAAAAGCATTTAATGATCTGAATGGCGTCATCAAGGAAGATGGCCCGTAACGACCGACGACGAAAAGAATAGGGTCAACCCCCATGAATAAATATCCGCTGTGGAAGAACCTGGTGGTGCTGGTAGTCGCACTGTTTGGGTTGATTTACGCATTACCCAATTTGTATCCGGATGATCCGGCATTGCAGATAACCGCAAAAAAAGCCGGTGAAAAAACCAGCCAGGAACCGTTGGATCGCGCAGTGCAGGCGTTGGAAAAGGCGGGTATCGAGGTCAAACGATCGGGTTTGCTGGACGATTCCGCCTTAATCCGTTTTAACACGATTGATGACCAGATTAATGCGAAAGAAGTGGTTCAGGATACGCTGCACGAAAATTATGTGGTGGCCATGAATCTGGCGCCCAACACACCCGGATGGTTGAAAGAATTGGGTGCCGCTCCGATTAAGTTAGGCCTCGACTTGCGCGGTGGAGTGCACTTCCTGATGGAAGTGGATATGGAAAAGGCAACGCAAACCCGGCTGGACAACACCCTGAATGGCATCCGGGATCGGCTGCGAGAAGAGCGCATCCGTTATAAGCAGGCATCGCGGGAAGATAGCCAGATCCGGCTCAGTTTTACCAAAAGTGTCGATATCGATGCAGTGCGTACTATTCTGCGTTCCGAGTTTAAGGAGTTTTTGGTTCAGGAAGAAGAAGCCGATAATCAAACCACGCTGATGCTGTCGCTGTCTGAGCAGTCGGCAAAGGACATTAAAGATTATGCCATTAGCCAGAACTTAACCAGCTTGCGTAATCGTGTGAATGAGTTGGGGGTAGCAGAGCCGGTCGTTCAGCGCCAGGGTGCTGACCGCATTGTTATTCAGTTACCAGGAATCCAGGACACTGCGGAAGCAAAACGCATCATCGGTCGTGCAGCCAATCTGGAATTCCGTTTGGTGGATTGGGAAAATGATCCGCTTACCCGTCGCGCGCCCATTGGTTCCGAGTTTTTGAATATGCGGGGTACAGGGCAGCCGGTGTTGTTGAAAAAAGACGTAATCGTCACCGGCGATCGAGTTATTAACGCCAACACCGGGTTTGACGAAAACGGGCGGCCCCAGGTAAATATCGAGCTGGATACGGTCGGTGGCCGGCGCATGCTGAAACAAACCAGTAAGCACGTGAAAGATTCCATGGCAGTGGTGTTTATTGAACTCGAGCCGGAAAAACGTAAGGTGATGGAAGGTGGCGTTGAAATTGAAAAGATTTTCACTAAAGAAACCCGGGAAGTAATCAACGTCGCAACCATTCAGAGCTCACTGGGCTCAAGCTTCCGTATCACCGGGTTAGACAGCCCGGCAGAAGCGAAAGAGCTGTCTTTGCTGTTAAGAGCCGGTGCATTGGCGGCCCCCATGTATTTTGTGGAGGAGCGGACCGTCGGGCCCAGTTTAGGCCAACAGAATATCAAGGCGGGTCTGATGTCCCTGGTTGCGGGATTCTCGTTGGTTATGTTGTTCATGATCGCGTACTACAAGCTGTTCGGGCTGATCGCGAATACAGCACTGTTAATGAATTTGTTGTTACTGGTGGCGATCATGTCCATCATTCCTGGCGCGACACTGTCATTGCCCGGAATGGCCGGTATCGTATTAACCGTGGGGATGGCGGTGGATGCCAATGTCCTGATTTTTGCACGCATAAAAGAAGAAATGGCCAACGGCGTTTCACCCCATGCTGCGATCAATGCGGGTTACGATCGAGCTTTTCTTACTATTTTGGATGCGAACATTACTACGTTGCTGGTCGGGCTGGTCCTGTTTGCTTTTGGCTCCGGTCCCGTTAAAGGATTCGCAGTCACGCTGTCCATCGGCATACTCACTTCCATGTTTACAGCTATTGTCGGGACTCGCGCAATCGTGAATCTCATATACGGTGGCCGTGCATTGAAAAAATTAAGCATATAAAGAGGCCATCATGAATAAAACGACGACATTTAATTTCATGGGTGCCCGCCACATTATGGGGGCGATGTCCGTACTGCTTATTATCGGCTCCATTATTTCTATCTCAATTAATTTTCTTGAGCTGGGTCTGGATTTTACCGGTGGTACCCAGATTGAAGTGGAATACCCCCAAGCTGCGCAGTTGGAAGCCATTCGTGATGAATTAAAGGGCAGTGCATATCCCGATGCGACGGTTCAGCACTTTGGTCGCCCGGAGGAGGTTCTGGTTCGTGTTCCGCCAGTGGACGGTGAAGACAAAGACCAGGTTGGAGCACAAATTCTGCAGATATTGCAAGGCCATAGCGAAAGTGTCCGGCTAAAGCGTGTGGAATTTGTTGGTCCGCAGGTCGGCGAGGAGTTGAGGGATAAGAGTGGTACCGCGCTGATTCTTGCGTTGGGTTTAATGCTGATCTATATCACGTTGCGCTTTCGGTTTAAGTTTGCGGTGGGTGCGGTGATGGCTTTGTTCCATGACGTCATTATCACAATGGGCTTTTTCTCAGTGACTCGATTAACTTTCGACTTGACGGCCTTGGCAGCAATATTGGCTGTTATTGGTTACTCCCTCAATGACACGATCGTGGTATTTGACCGGGTTCGCGAGAATTTCCGTAGAGACCGGGGCGCGACACCCGCTGAGATTATTAATAATTCGCTTAATCAGACGCTTAGCCGGACGTTAGTGACATCGTTGACGACGCTGTTGGTGTTGATCGCATTGGCACTTTTGGGAGGAGAAATGATATTTGCGTTCGCAATCGCATTGATCGTGGGCATTGTCGTGGGGACCTATTCTTCAATCTATGTGGCGAGCAATCTTCTGCTAGTTCAGAAAATAAGCCGTGAAGATTTTATGGAGCAGGAAAAAGCGGCAGACGATATGCCCTGAGCAGAACCAGTCGGTCGACAAATAAAAACGCCGGCTTCAAGCCGGCGTTTTTATTGGGATTCGTGTACAGAGTGTGTCCGATTAGTAGCGTCGTTGCTCGGGGCGACGAGCCTCCACCGGAATGGGGATTGGCTTTAGTTCTGGTTCAATATGCTGCGGCGGTAGAGTGAAGTTCTGTAAGAAGGCCGTCAGTAACGCTTTGATTTCTTGCCAATTCATATTCTTATCCTCGCTCTCAGCGACCCAATACAGTCGCACTGAATTCAGTATAGCGAAAAAATGCCTTGATGGCAGGGGTTTGAGCAAGAAATTACTTTTTTATGACATTAGCAGGCCTGGCGGACAAACCTGCTACGTTAGATAGCCTGTTTGGATCAGGATTGGTAATGGGGTGCCATATGGGGATGAATTGTTTGTAGCATGGGCTTAAATAACTTAGGTGGCGCACATACAATATTGCCGGACTTCGCATAATCCGATCCGCCCCGGGGGTCACCGACTAATCCACCGGCTTCTGTAATCAGTAGTGCTCCTGCCGCCAAGTCCCATTCTGACAAGCCGAACTCCCAAAAACCGTCGTAACGACCGGCGGCCACATAGGCCAGATCCAGTGCTGCGGCACCCGCTCGGCGTATGCCGGCGGTGGTTTGGGTAAAATCCCCCAAGATCCCCATGTAAGCATTAAAATAACGCTTCTGATCCGGACGGAACGGAAAACCGGTGGAAAGCAGGGCTCCGTCCAGTTTGGCCTGCTTACTGACGCGTATACGGCGACCGTTAAGCTGGGCTCCACGTCCGCGGCTGGCCGTAAATTCTTCTTTGGATACCGGATCCAGGACAACCCCGACTTCAGTTTGGCCACGGACTTTCAGGGCGATAGAAATCGCAAACTGCGGCACACCGTGGATGAAATTGGTGGTTCCGTCCAATGGGTCAATAACCCATACATAATCTTTGTCCCGGCCCTCAACCAGGCCATTTTCTTCGCCCAGAAAGCAGTGGTCCGGGTATCGTTTCTGCAAACCTTCGATGATGCGCTGCTCAGACGCCCGGTCTACTTTAGTAACATAGTCATGTGTGCCTTTGGACTCTACTTCAATAGACTCCACCTGCTCATAGGCTTTGTAGATCATCTCGGCGGTAGAGCGGGCTACGCCCAGCGCGGTATTCAGCATGGGATGCATGATATTAATTACCTGGAATTCGTGGTTCATAGGATTATGGGTTGCGCATGATAGCAGAAAGCAACCGTCAGCTTGAGCAAAATCTGGTACCATTCGCCTCCTTTTTCGCTATCTGGACAGACTCATGGAATCACTTAATCGACTTCGTATCGTCATGATTAATACCAGCGACTCCGGCAACATCGGGGCGGCAGCGCGAGCAATGAAGACCATGGGGGTGAGCGATTTGTGCTTAGTGGCTCCGAAAGAATACCCCACGGCAAAAGCGACCGCCCGAGCCACTGGTGCGGCGGACCTGTTGCACCGGGCTACGGTGGTCGATACTCTGGAGCAGGCAATCGGGGATTGCCAATTGGTGTTCGGAACCAGTGCCCGAATGAGGACAATACCCTGGCCGTTGATGACGCCAAGGGAGGCTGCCCAGGTTGTCATGAATGAGCCGCAGGGTGCGGATATCGCCATTGTGTTTGGCAGGGAAGACGCTGGCTTAACAAATGAAGAACTGCGACGCTGTCATTATCACATCAGTATTCCGGGTAACGAGGCATATTCAGTTTTAAATATTGCCGCTGCAGTGCAGGTTATATGTTATGAAATGCGCATGAATGCGTTAGCCAGCAAAGAGAGTGAGCAGGAAGGTGCGGCTGCGCCGATGATGCCGTTGGAATTCCGGGAGTGGGATGAGCCTTTGGTTACATCCGAGGATATGGAGCGATTTATGAAGCATTTTGAAGAGACCTTGCTTGATATAGGCTTCTACGATCCCAATAATCCTAAACAGCTGATCACACGAGCCCGCCGATTGTTTATGCGTACCCGTATGGATCGTCTGGAAATGAATTTGATGCGCGGCGTTTTGTCCACGGTTCAGAAACGTGTAAAAAAAGAGCCGTAGCTGCTCACAGACAGATAAAGGTAGATAGGTAGCCTCATGCTAGAAGGCGTTCGTGAAGATATACAATCGGTATTCCATCGGGATCCTGCGGCCCGCAACAGCGTTGAGGTGTTGCTTAACTATCCCGGATTGCACGCGGTGTTATTTCACCGCCTGGCTCATCGACTTTGGAAGATGAACTTTAAATTGCTTGCCCGTTGTATCTCCACCTTCTCCCGTTGGCTAACCGGTATCGAAATTCACCCGGGGGCTACTATCGGGCGTCGCTTTTTCATTGATCACGGCATGGGCGTGGTAATTGGAGAAACGGCGGAAGTTGGCGATGATGTAACCCTTTATCATGGGGTTACCCTGGGGGGAACCAGCTGGAATAAAGGCAAGCGCCATCCGACATTGTCAAACGGTGTGGTGGTTGGTGCCGGGGCGAAGGTGCTGGGCCCAATTACCGTCGGGGTCAATGCCCGCATCGGCTCCAATGCCGTAGTGACCAAAGATGTTCCCGCAGAAGCGACCGCGGTGGGGATTCCCGGAAGGATCATTTGCAAAGATGAGGATGGCGATTGTCAGAAGGAAAAACAGCGCCAGGCCATGGCCAGTAAAATCGGCTTCGATGCTTATGGGATGACGTCGGATATGCCGGACCCGATTGCGCAATCACTGAAGCATATGTTGGACCACATGCATGCAGTGGACAAAAAGATTTCGGCAATGAGTAATGCGCTCGAGAAAATGGGTACAGACTGTGGTAAACAACTACCTGAAATCCGGGATGACCTGTTTCAACAGGGTAATAAATCCGAGACTGCGGTCGACTTAGTTGCCAAGGCTTCAAAAGTTGACTGATATACCAGGAAGCAGCAGAATGTTGTTTTAAGCCTGCACTTAGCGTGGCGCGGGCTCCCTTAGCCTGCGGAGGCTCTCACATGAAACTCACCACCAAAGGTCGATATGCTGTGACCGCAATGCTGGATCTTGCATTGCACGCACAGTCCGTTCCGGTCAGTCTGGCGGATATTTCTGAGCGGCAGGGCATTTCCATTTCCTACCTGGAACAACTTTTCGCAAAATTACGTAAAAATGAGCTGGTGTCCAGTGTTCGTGGCCCGGGTGGCGGTTATCGCCTGAGCCGTGAAGCGGCGGCTATTTTTGTCGCACAAATCATTGATGCTGTTGATGAAAAAGTCGATGTGACCCGCTGCGCCGGGCAAGGGGATTGTCAGGACGGTGAAACCTGCCTGACCCATGAGTTGTGGCAGGATTTGAGTCACCAGTTACACGATTTTCTCTCGAATATCAGCTTGCAAAGTCTGGTTGATCGGGCTGCTGTTCGGAAGGTGGCAGATCGGCAGGATAAGTATCAGCAAGACAAGAGTATAACCGCAGACAGAGTGCCTTTGAGCGAAATTGAATAGCGGCCAAACGCCCGGATTTTGCGCCTACGTACCCCGCTCCACTATAATGCCTCGCCCGTAATGTCGTCGAAGATGAGAGACTAATGCGCCCCGTTTATCTGGATTATGCTGCAACTACCCCTATGGATCCTGCCGTCGCCCAAATTATGGCTGACTACCTTACGTTGGATGGCGTATTCGCTAATCCGGCATCCCGTTCCCATATTTATGGTTGGCAGGCTGAAGAAGCTGTGGAAACCGCGCGTCAGAAAGTGGCGGCATTAATCGGCGCGGAAGCGCGGGAAATCGTCTGGACGTCGGGAGCGACGGAGTCGGATAATCTTGCCATCAAGGGCGTGATGGAATCCCGCCTGGACGCAGGGCAGGGCAGTGGCAAGCATATCGTAACCTCCGCAATCGAGCACAAAGCAGTGCTGGATACCTGCCAATATCTTGAATCACGATATGGCTTCCAGGTGACCTACCTGAGACCGGACCCGAAGGGGTTGATTTACCCGGATCAGGTGTTGGAGGCGCTTCGCGAGAACACCGTATTGGTCTCACTGATGCAGGTGAATAATGAGCTCGGGACCATAACGGACATTAACGCTATTGCTGATATTACCCGTCAACGGGGTATTTTATTGCATGTGGACGCAGCCCAGAGCGCGGGTAAGCTTGCTATTGATGTTAGAACGACGCCAGTGGATTTGATGTCGCTTTCATCACATAAAATTTACGGGCCCAAAGGTATGGGGGCTTTGTATGTGCGCCGGTCTCCGCAGGTAAAGCTCACGGCGCAGATTCATGGTGGTGGACACGAGCGGGGCATGCGCTCCGGTACCCTGGCCAGCCATCAGATAGTCGGCATGGGAGAAGCATTCTCTATCGCCGGTGATCGACTGGAGCAGGACTGTCAACACGTCACTGCTTTGCGTAAAAAGTTATGGCAGGGATTGTCGCACATCGAGGGTGCCCGATTGAACGGCGACTCGGAGCAGCGGGTGAGCGGCATTCTCAATGTTGCTTTTGAGGGGGTGGAAGGGGAGACGCTAATGTTGGCGCTGCGTGATCTGGCCGTGGCTTCCGGCAGTGCCTGCAATTCTGCTTCGGTCGCACCTTCTTATGTGGTGAAAAGCCTGGGTTTGCCAGATGACCTGGCATTAGCTGCGGTTCGCTTTTCGCTCGGTAGATTCACAACCGAAGAAGAAATCGATTTCACCATTCAGTATGTCACCCAGACCCTGGCGCGGCTTCGAGTGTGACAAGTTGATTGCCCCCCATACTAAAACGCAATAAACCTGCGTATAATCGCCGCATCCTGACTGACCGGCACTGGCGTTTATTCGTGTCGGTCTACCAGCTTTATTTAACCCATTGAAAACTATAGTTATTGGAGAGAAACATGGCGGTAGAACGCACTTTATCCATCATTAAGCCTGATGCTGTTGGTAAAAATGTGATTGGTGAAATTATCACCCGATTTGAGAAAACCGGACTGAGCGTGGTTGCGGCCAAGCTGGTTCAGTTGTCGGACCAGGTAGCCGGTGGATTTTACGCGGAACATAAAGAGCGGCCTTTTTATAAAGATCTGGTTGCGTTTATGACTTCCGGCCCGGTGTTGGTTCAAGTGCTGGAAGGTGAGAATGCAGTTGCACTTAACCGTGAACTGATGGGTGCCACCAACCCTTCTGAAGCCGCAGCCGGAACTATCCGTGCTGATTTCGCTCAAACCATCGATGAAAATGCGGTTCACGGTTCTGACTCCACCACTTCCGCTGCCCGTGAAATCGGTTATTTCTTTGCAGAAAGCGAGTTGTGCGAGCGTACACGCTAATTGCTTGAAATTGCAGAATTAAGCTAGGCTTATACAAATAGGTATAGGCCTGGGTAAGATCAAATGGAGTCCCAGGGCTCCATTTGTCGTATTAAAGCCACCGACCAGGGTTATATAACCCCCTCAGACAGGTCCGCCATGAACCAAGTCAGTCAAAAAAGCACGAATAAAATCAATTTGTTGGGGTTGACCCGCCAGCAGATGGAAGATTTCTTCGAGAGCCTCGGAGAGAAGCGCTTTCGTGCCCATCAAATCATGAAGTGGGTTCACTTTTTTGGCGTCGATGATTTTGAGGCGATGACCAATATCGGCAAAGGGTTGCGTGGAAAACTCGCGGAAGTGGCTGAAATCAAAGGGCCGGCTGTTGAGTTGGAACACTTCTCAAGCGATGGCACCCGCAAATGGGTGGTGGATTTGGGGCAGGGCAATAAAGTGGAAACGGTTTTCATCCCTGACGGCAAGCGCGGCACTCTATGTGTTTCATCGCAGGTAGGGTGTGCTTTGGACTGCAGCTTTTGCTCCACCGGAAAGCAAGGTTTTCAACGAGACCTGAGCGTGGATGAAATAATAGGTCAGTTATGGATTGCCCAACGCTCGTTTGGAGCCCCTGAAAACCACGGAATTCGCAATATCACTAATATCGTCATGATGGGTATGGGTGAACCATTGTTGAATTTTGAGAACGTGGTCACGGCAATGGAGATCATGAAAGATGATCTTGGCTATGGGGTTGCTAAAAAGCGACTTACACTCAGTACATCGGGTGTGGTTCCCAAGATGTACGAGCTGTATGACCGCATTGATGTAGCGTTGGCGGTGTCACTGCATGCGCCCAATGACGAGTTGCGTGATCAGTTGGTTCCCATCAATAAAAAGTATCCGTTATCTGCATTGATGGCGGCATGTCGTCGATATGTTGATCAGTTTCCTGACACGCGGCGTGTCACTATGGAATATGTATTGATGGATGGTGTGAATGATAAATACGAGCATGCCGAGCAGCTGGTGGCGCTTTTGCAGGATGTGCCCTCTAAAATTAATCTGATACCGTTCAACCCGTTTCCCAGCTCCGGATACAAGCGACCTAACGGAATGCGCATAAAGGCATTTCAGGACCGTTTAATTAAAGCCGGTTTCGTCACGACGATACGCACCACGCGGGGCGATGATATTGATGCAGCCTGCGGTCAGCTAGTTGGCCAAGTGCAGGATCGCACCCGCAGGGCGGCGCAGTGGCAGGCTAAAATTGCAGAAAAGGCCGCAAACAGTCAAAAAGGTAAGCAAATACCGGTGCAACAGGTATCTGTACACAAACAATCGTAACCAGTATTAAGGTTGGAGAATGAGGCTGAGGAATCCGCTAAAAATAGTATCACCCATCGTCGTGGTGGTATGCGTTGTATTATCGGGTTGTGTCACTGAAACGAATGACCCTTTGGCTCAAAACAAGGATCCGGCGAAAGCGGTGAAAACCTATGTTGAGGCCGCGACGCGTTATATGCAGCTAAACCAAATGGCTAACGCAGATCGTACGCTGAAACGGGCCCATGAAATCGCCCCGGATGACCCTGCGGTTAATAATGCGCTAGCCTTGTTTTACACCATTGAAGGCGAAGACGAGCAGGTAGAAAGATACTACAAAAAGGCGTTGTCGGGGGATCAGGCTTTTTCACAGGCCCGCAATAACTACGCCTCATATTTATATCGCAAAGAGCGATATCAGGATGCTATTGACCAGCTAGAAAAAGTCGCCAAGGACTATCGTTATCAGCGCCGTTATACTGCATTCGAAAATCTGGGGGTGTGTTATCTGAAAGTGGGCGAACGGGAGGATGCGCGCAAAGCGTTTAACCGGGCGCTTCAACTCAACACCAATATGCCCGTATCGACGCTGGAACTGGCTGAACTGGCGCTGGAAGACGGGGATAATCAACTAACCGAGAGATACTTGAGAAAGTATGAGAAGATAGCGCCTTCAAGCCCAAAACAACTTTGGATAGGTATACGGTTGCAGCGTAGACTCGGCGATAAAGACAAAGTGGCCAGTTATGCACTAGCATTAAAGAGTATGTTTCCAGGATCAGATGAATATAAAGCCTACAAGGCGTCATTATAACCATGACTGCTTTACCCGGTAAGCCGGCGGCCAACGCCGACCAGAATATAGATGCTAACGTGGAGCCGCTGGTTAGTGCGTCTCCCGGTGCCCGCCTGAGAAAAACCAGGGAATCATTGCATTTGGGGGTGGCTGAAGCCGCCCAGTCACTGAATTTGTCACCCGGTGTTGTCAAAGCACTGGAGGCGGATGATTACCGAACTTTACCCAATGCGACTTTCGTGAAGGGGTACATCCGCAGCTATGCCCGTGTATTGGGTATTGCCAGCGAAGACCTGGTGCGTTCGTACGAGGCCATTACCGGATGCGACAAACCGAAACCCGTCATAACCATAGAGCCACCTAAAACCGGACCCAAGGGTGGGCCCATCCTGATCGTATTTGTGGTTCTGATTGTTGCAGCAGCGCTGGTCACGTTCTTTTACGTAACAGAAGACAGTCCGGGCGCGGCGGAGCGGACAAACCCGGATCAACCGGTGACTCAGGATACGGCCATTCACCCTGAACAAAGTGCGTCTGTGGTGTCACCGGATATCAAGGTAGTGACCGTATCCGGTCAGGCTGCCGGGGAAACCCATGCGCAGGCAAGTGCAGAACCCGCCTCAAGTGGTATGACCGGGAACACAGTAGAAGACGATGGTGAAACCTGGATAAAAGACGATTCTGCAGAGGTTGCAGGCACAGATACACCTCGATCTTCCGGTAGTGAGTCTGAAATCAGCGCCGCTGAATACAGTTCATCTCCGGCTCAAGAAGTCAGCCCGCAGGCTGCGGTGGTGGATACGGCGCCGCCCAAGCCACAAGTCATTCCTTTTTCAGAGCTTGCTGGCTCAGAAAACGCGGCATCACCGGAGACCGAGGCAGGCGCTGTCATCACCGGAGAGATCAGCATGACCTTTACGGGAGACTGCTGGGTGGAAGTGCGAGATGGCAAGGGTGAACTGATTTACTCCAATTTAAAGCGACTAGGCGAGACTTTGACCCTGGATGGGCAGGTACCGTTAGAAGCAAAATTGGGTAATGGTAACGTGGTATCTTTGAGTTACAACGGCAAGCCGGTTTCTTTCCGGGTGCCTTCCCATAAGGTAGTTCGTGTCCGCCTGGGGGAATAGTCCCGGTACATAGCAATAGTCATCAATAAGCCTTAATATAGCGCCCTGGTTAACCTCGGTCAGGAGTACAGCATGCATTTTGAATCGCCCATCAAGCGCCGTAAGTCTCGTAAGATTATGGTAGGAGACGTTCCTGTGGGTGGGGATGCACCAATCACCGTGCAAACCATGACCAACACCGAAACCTGTGATGTTGCGGCAACAGTAGGCCAGATTCGGCGCATGGAAGAGGCGGGTGTAGACATTGTCAGGGTCTCTGTGCCCTCGCTGGAAGCGGCTGATGCGTTCGGCAAGATCCGCAAGCAAGTCAATGTGCCTTTGGTGGCCGACATCCACTTCGACTATAGGATCGCGTTGGCCGTTGCAGAAAAAGGCGTAGATTGCCTGCGTATTAATCCGGGCAACATCGGCCGCGAAGACCGTATTCGGGCAGTGGTCGATGCTGCTGTAGATAAAAACATTCCGCTGCGGATTGGCGTTAACGCCGGTTCCCTGGAAAAAGACCTGCAGAAGAAATACGGAGAGCCCACGCCTGCAGCTCTGGTTGAATCCGCCATGCGGCATGTCGATATTCTTGATCGGATGAATTTTCAAAACTTTAAATTGAGCCTGAAAGCGTCGAACGTGTTTATGACCGTGGCTGCCTACAGGTTAATTGCAGAGCAAATCGAGCAGCCCTTGCATTTAGGCGTAACCGAAGCGGGTGGGCTCAGATCCGGTACCGTAAAATCGGCCATCGCCCTGGGGGCGTTGCTGATGGAAGGCATTGGCGATACGTTGCGAATTTCGCTGGCAGCGGACCCGGTAGAAGAGGTGAAAGTCGGGTTTGATATTCTGAAAAGCCTGGGATTACGCACCAAGGGCATTAACTTTATTGCCTGCCCTAGCTGCTCGCGGCAAAACTTTGACGTTATAACCACTGTAAACGCCCTGGAATCGCGGCTTGAAGACATCAAAACGCCCTTGGATGTGGCCATTATCGGTTGTGTGGTGAATGGCCCCGGAGAGGCGAAAGAAGCGCATATCGGGCTTACCGGTGGCTCACCTCACAACTTGATTTTCCGCGGCGGTAAGCCCAGTCACAAAGTCGATAACGCAGAACTGATCGATGAATTAGAGCAAGTGATTCGTAAACGCGCAGCGGAAGTTGACAGCGAATCTGAAGCACCCGTCAAGATTACCCTGGGCCTCTGAGCCCCGCCGCAGGCGTTAGTGTTATCCAGGTACATTCTGGCTTATAATCTGGCCCCTGATTTCCGGAGAGTATACTCCGCGACAAGCAAATTTCTTTATCAATAAAGGGGTTCCCGCACATTGAGTAAGCGCATTAAGGCGATTCGCGGCATGAACGACATTCTGCCGCAGAACGCTGTTATCTGGCAGTACCTTGAGGGCACTGTGCGCCGTGTGTTGCAGCAGTACGGATATGGTGAGATCCGTCTTCCTATTGTCGAATACACTGATTTGTTCAAGCGTTCCATCGGTGAGGTCACCGACATTGTCGAAAAAGAGATGTACACCTTTGAAGATCGTAACGGCGAACGGCTGACGTTGCGTCCGGAAGGAACAGCCGGTTGTGTGCGGGCAGGCGAGGAGAACGGCCTGCTCTATAACCAGATTCAGCGTTTATGGTATGCGGGGCCCATGTTCCGCTATGAAAAACCACAAAAGGGCCGTTATCGCCAGTTTCATCAGATCGGTGTGGAAACATTCGGTATGGGTGGTCCGGATATTGATGCTGAATTGATCATTATGACGGCTCGCTTGTGGCGTGAGCTGGGGCTGGCGGATCAGGTGACGCTTCAGCTTAATAGCCTGGGCAGTAACGAAGCGCGGGCCGAGTTTCGAGCAGCTTTGGTCGATTATCTGACTCTGCACTTTGATCAACTGGATGAAGATAGCCAGCGGCGACTTGAAAGTAACCCCTTACGGGTGCTGGATAGCAAAAATGAAGGCACGCAGGCGGTGCTGAAAGCAGCGCCGAGCTTGCAGGATTATCTGGATCAAGAGTCGCAGCAGCATTTCAGTCAATTAAAGTCGCTACTGGATGCAGCCGGGGTGGCCTACGAGATTAACCCGAATCTGGTGCGGGGGCTGGATTATTACAGCAAAACCGTGTTCGAGTGGGTTACAACCGCCCTGGGTGCACAGGGTACGGTCTGTGCCGGAGGGCGCTATGATGGCCTGGTGGAACAGTTGGGGGGCAAGGCAACACCCGCAGTCGGGTTTGCCATGGGCATCGAACGTTTGGTGTTATTGCTCGAAGCCAGTGACGTGACCGCTCACCTGAGTGTTGCGCCAGATTGCTACGTGATTTCCGAGGATTCGCTGCAGGGAATCCTGCTTTCGGAATTGCTACGAAACCAAATCCCCAGGTTGAAAGTCCAATGCCACTGTGGTGGCGGAAAAATTAAAAAACAAATCAAAAAAGCGGACGATTCAGGCGCTCGCATTGCGCTTCTTATCGGTGAATCAGAAGCCCGGAATCAACAAGTGACAATCAAATTTTTGCGTGAGACGCGTGAGCAGGAATGCATTCCGCAAAGTGAACTTCAATCCCATTTAGCACAATACCTGAAGAACCAGGAGTAAGAGCGTGGACGTTTACACAAGCGAAGATCAACAGATAGAAATGATAAAGAAATGGTGGCGGACCAATGGCACCGGTATTTTAGCGGGTATTGTGCTGGCGATTGTTGCGGTGCTGGCGTGGCAGATATGGAATCAGAACAAGCAATCCAACCGCGAAGCGGGCGCTGTGCTATACGGGCAACTGGTCGATGCTGCCAGTTCGCTGGATCAAAGTCGATTGGCAGCTGAAGCGAAATCGGCAGAAGATCAGGCGGCCACGCTGTCTCATCTGGGTGAACAGTTAAAAACGGACTTCGCGGGCAGCGAGTATGCAGTGTACGCCGCGTTAATGCTGGCCAAGGAGGCGGTATTTGATGGCGAAACCAAGCAAGCCATTGAGCAGCTGAACTGGGCTATTGATAATACGCAGAATCAACCTCTGAAATTGATAGCCAATTTACGTCTGGCCCGGGTTTTAGCAGAAGACAAACAATACGATGCGGCTCTGTCGCAATTAGATGCCGTGCAGACTGGTGCCCAGGCTGATGCCTACGAGGAAGTCCGGGGCGATATTTATGTTGCCATGGGTGAGACTGAAAAAGCCCGGGCTGCCTATGAGCTGGCGATGACACTGAGTGCGGCGCGCAGCGAAGGTCAAAGCAGGCCAATCCTGAAAATCAAATTCGATAACCTTTTGGTGGCTGGTAACTGATGAGAATTTATTTGCTGATCCTGTTACCGATTTTTCTGATAGCTTGTAGCAGTAACGAAAATGTTGTGCCACCTTCACCTCTGCCTCATTTTAAATCTCAGGTGGATATCGAGAAGCTATGGGATATTCGGGTCGGAAACGGGGTTGGTGAAGCTTACCTAAACCTTAAGCCTGCGGTTACGGAGCGCTGGATTTTTACGGCCTCCTCGGAAGGCCTGGTGATGAAACTGGATCGCCTGACCGGTAAAAGAGAATGGAAGGTCGATCTGGAGCGAACCATCACCGGCGGTGTGGGTGCAGGCTACGGTATGGTCGCCTTGGGAACCGGTAATGGTGAACTGGTTGTACTGAGTGAAGACACCGGGGAACTGCTTTGGGAAAAATCCCTTGGTGGTCAGATTATGTCGGTGCCTGCGGTTGCCAGTGGCCGTATTATTACGCAAACCATTGATGGCCGATTGCATGGCCTGAACCGGGAAGACGGTGCCCAGGCCTGGCTATATGACACCGTGATTCCGGTTTTAACATTGCGTGGCGAAAGCAATCCCGTGGTATCAGCGGGTGCAACACTGGCCGGCTTCGCTAATGGGAAACTGGTCGCACTGGATACCAAAACCGGATTCGTTGCCTGGGAGCAATTAATTGGTGAACCCAAAGGTCGCTCCGAACTGGAGCGGCTGATTGATCTGGACGGGCGTTTCTGGGTGGCTGATAAAGTGGTGTATGCCATTACCTACCAGGGTGCATTATCCGCTATTGACGTTCCTTCCGGAAGGACACTGTGGAGTCGGCCGATGTCATCCTATGCCGGCGTGTCTGAATATCTGCGCACCCTTTATACCGTTGATGAAGACAGTGTGTTGCACGCCATGGATGCAATCAGTGGTTCCGATATGTGGCAACAGGATGATCTTAAAGGTCGCAGGCTGAGTGCACCCACGGCCTATGACCGATATGTGTTGGTGGGTGACTTTGAAGGTTATCTATATTGGTTGTCGTATCGGGACGGTAGTTTTATGGCGCGGGTTAAGGTGGGTGTGAAAAGTTACCGCGCCGCTCGTGACCGGGCTGGTTCGCTGCACAATTTGACGCTGTCAACTGAGGGCTTGCGCGTTGAGCCTATTGTTTATGATGATGTGGTTTACGTTCAGGCCAACAGCGGCGAGCTGGCGGCATATAAGGTGGTCGAAGAAGAATGAAGCCCGTATTTGCCCTGGTAGGGCGTCCCAACGTGGGTAAATCCACTTTGTTCAACCGCCTCACCCGTTCGCGGGACGCCATCGTTGCGGATATGCCCGGCCTGACCCGGGACCGTCAATATGGTGATGCGAAGTGGAATGAGTTCGACTTTATTGTGATTGATACCGGCGGGATTACGGGCGACGAGCAGGGCATCGATAACTACATGCGCGATCAGTCAATGCAGGCGGTGGAAGAGGCGCATGCCGTGTTATTTCTGGTGGATGCCCAGGTTGGCGTAACACCGGCAGACGAAAGTTTGGCGCAAGTGTTAAGACTTCGGCAGAAGCCTGTGTATCTGGTGGTAAATAAAGTCGACGGATTAAATCAAGACGTGGTGGTAGCGGATTTCTTCCGCTTGGGATTGGGTGACCCCTGCGCTATTGCCGCGGCGCACGGGCGGGGTATTTCACACATGTTGGAGCAGGTGTTTGAGCATCTGCCAAAACCGGAGGAAGCGCCGGATGCCGAAGCGGAACGGGTAGAGAAAGGCATTAAAATGGCCATTGTCGGCCGCCCCAATGTCGGAAAATCGACTCTGGTCAATCGCATGCTGGGTGAAGATAGGGTAATCGTGTTTGATATGCCCGGTACCACGCGTGACAGTGTTTATATTCCTTACGAGCGGCACGGACAGCGGTACACCATTATCGACACCGCCGGTGTTAGAAAGCGCGGCAAAGTGAATGAAACCGTAGAGAAATTTTCGGTTATTAAAACCTTGCAGGCGGTAGAAGACGCGAATGTGGTGGTGATGGTTCTGGACGCGCAGGAAAACATTGTTGAACAGGATCTGCATTTGTTGGGTTTCGTGCTCGAAACGGGGCGATCTTTGGTGCTCGCTATCAATAAATGGGATGGCATGCACGCAGACGCCAAGCAACGAATCAAATCAGAGATTGAGCGCCGCCTGCAATTTGTGGATTTTGCAAAGATCCATTTTATATCTGCCAAGCATGGCACCGGCGTAGGGGAGTTATATCGCTCCATTCAGAAAGCCTATGACAGCGCCTTTAAAAAATTAACGACGCCTTTTCTGACTAAGATTCTGGAGGACGCCCTAACCGATCATCAACCGCCACTAGTCAATGGTCGGCGTATTAAGCTGCGTTATGCGCATATGGGGGGCAGCAATCCGCCTCTGGTGGTTATTCATGGTAACCAGACAGAAAGGGTGCCTAAGTCTTATCGGCGCTATCTGGAAAATACCTTCCGGCGGGTAATGGATATTGAGGGAACGCCCATCCGGATTGAGTTCAAAACCGGAGAAAATCCTTTCGCTGGTCGCCGTAACACCTTGACGCCACGACAAATACATAAGAAAGAACGGATGGTAGCCCATCATAAAAAGCTGGAGAAGAAAAAGAAAAAGCGATAAGGTCGATAATCAGGCCCGTGAAAATGTATCAAAATGTCACAAAGCTGAACGCTAAATCTGATAGCCTGTGAACTTGGCAAATAACTCTAGCCGCTGTGCATAGCAACGACAATGGAGTTTAGGCAGTGATTTCTTATCTATCGCAAGAGACTGTATACAGAGCTGAAGGGCACCCGGGCAAAGAGGGTGTCATTCAATACCAGCTGGAATATCAGCCGGAGCATAATATCGACTGCGAATACTTCGCTGCGCTGAACGGATGGCGCAGTTATTTATTCCGGTTGGGTCTGATTGGTCAGCAGGATGCACGTTATGACGGGCTCGGTTATGGCAATATAAGTCATCGGCTGAACAGCGAAAGCCAACGTTTTATAATTTCCGGTACTCAGACCGGGCATTTGCCCTTGTTGTGCCGTGAGCATTATGTGGTGGTCGATAAAGCCGAGCCGCACTTGAACCGGATTGTCGCCCACGGGCCGGTAAAACCGTCTTCAGAAGCGCTCACTCACGGTGCCCTGTATCTGGCCAGCCCCTCAGTGCAATGTGTGATGCATGTGCACAGCCCTCTGATCTGGCGTCATGCGGATACCATGAAATTACCCGCTACATCCGCGCAAATACCCTATGGCACACCGCAAATGGCGGAGGCAGTAAAAAACTGTGTTGAGCAAAGTGGAGAGTCCACCGGTGCCATCGCCATGCAGGGGCATGAGGATGGCATTTTGGTCTATTCCGATGATATTGAGGCCGCCGGCGGTTTAATGCTGGAGTTATTGGTGTGGGCACATCACCTGACTGAGTCCAGCGATATTAGGGGTTCGTAGGCACTGCGTCCGGTATGACAAATTCGGAGCTGGCCAAAGTATCACCCTGCTTATCAGTCACCACCACTTTCCATTCTCCGCGCATATCTTTATTAATGTTTTTGCTGGAATGACTGCGCCAACGATCGCTGCCCACCGGGACCCGTATCCTCGCCACTTCTTTTCCATTCAGCATCCAGGTATACATAATCCGGTCGTCTTTGCGGCCATCCAGATCAGTATAAAAGTACAATTTCAGAAAGGGGTCGGTTAGCTGTGCTGTGTTTTCCAGGGTTTCCTTGGGTTCCAGATCGACGATGACGTTAGCCAGTACTGCCCGGGTAATATCTTTGCTCAGGATTTCCGTGTTAACCGAGAACTCCGGGGCCGCGGCTTTGGCGGTGTCAATGCTGCCGGAGAGGGCAGCAACGGATTCTTTGTCGGCTGCTGGCGTGGCCATGGGTGTCGGGACTGCAACTGGAGTGTCCGGCTGTTCCGGCGTTGGTTCAGCCGCCGCTACCGGGTTTTTTGTTACAGGCTGGTTCTGTGGTTCCGCAGCGGAGGCGAGCTGGATCGAGTCACCTGACTCGGGTGTATCTCCGGATGCCGTAAGGGGCGCGAGCGGGGTGTTGCCATCATCTGACGATTTCAGCAAGTGGTAGGCGCCCCATGCTGAAAGTGCCACAATCACAACCGCGACAGCAATGGTTGCGACAATCCGGTGCCACAGAATTTGTTCGGTGTATTCCGGGGCGTTGTGTCGATAATGATCAAATTGAGGCTTATCCATTGATGTCGTTGCTCCTTACCCTGTTGCAAACGATGGCAAGAATACCCAGATTAAGCACAAGTCACAATGATTCTGGCGCACTGGAACCCGTCTCTGTCAGCGTTTGTGTCACAGTTGTCGGTTTCTTCCCTGCCAGAAACATCAGCAGAGGAGGCAAAAAGAAAAAATCGATAATCAGCGCCACGACGATGGTGATTGCCGTGAGTAATCCCATGTCCGCGCTGAGCCGGAAATCGGAAAACGCTAGCACGCCGAAATTTGCGGTAAGAATTATGGTTGTCACAAATAACGCAGTGCCCACGGTGCGGAAAGCATAACGGATGGCGTCCGGCTCACTCAGATTCTGCTCACGCTTGGCACGCAAATATTTACTAATAAAGTGCACGGTGTAATCCACTACGATTCCCAGAGTCATACCGGCAACGGCGGACAAGCCCAGCCCGATTTGTCCCACGGTCAATCCCCAGATGCCGAACCCGACTGCTGCCGGAATCAAATTGGGCACCAGACTGATTAAGCCGAATTTGAGTGAGCGCAGTGCGAAACCCAGCACGACGGAAATAATAAGCAATGCAATGAATGCGCCTTCTAGCATGCTGCGGATGTTGCTGTAGCCCATGTGGGCAAACATGATATCGGAGCTGGTTCCGGGGTGGTAAAGCGACTTGGGGGCATGCTCTTTCATCCAATCTTGAGAGCGGCGTTGCAAAGACAGAATACTGTCGGTGGAACTGTCCCTCACAGTTGCTGTTATGCGGGTGGAGGATTTGCTGCTGTTCAGCAAATTATTGAGATCCAGCCCGAAAGGCAGTGAAAACTCGTATAGCAGCAGATACTGTGCTGCAAGCTCACGTTGATCTGGAATTTTATACCAGGCAGGGTCGTCGTTGTGCATGGTTTTGTTGAGACGCTTCATAATGTCGGTATAGGTAGTGACGTGAAGCACTTCTGGTTGTGCGGATAGCCAATCAGAAAACTGTTCGACGGTTTGCAGGAATGCGGGATTACTGATGCCGCCTTCCTCCTGAGAATCCAGCGAATAGGAGATGGTGTTATTGGTGGTCAGATGATAGCGGACATAATCGGCATGTTGACGGATTTCGGTGCGGGTATCGAAGTATTCTGCCCATACATCGTTAAGACGGTTGTTGAAAATAAACGATGTGGAAAAGAGGACAGCTGCGGCGGTGATAATAAAAATAGGCAGACGGCGCTCAATTACGAAGTTAGCCAGCCAGTCGTTATTTCCCCCTGATTTTTGTTTGCCGGGTTTGATATCAAAGGGAAGTACCATCACCAGGGCGGGCAACAATACGACCGAAAATATCCAGGCCGCAAATACACCCACAGCGACGACGTTGCCGAGATCCCGGAACGGCGGGGACGCACTGAAGTTAAGTGACAAAAATCCGATAATAGTGGTTAGACTGGTGAGCATCACTGGTTGGTAATTCAGACGCAGGCTATTTTCCATAGCCGCTTGCTTATCTTGTCCGGCCTGTCGGTTTTGAAAGTAAGTGGCTAACAGGTGCATACAGTCTGCAATCGCCAGAGTCAGAATCATGGTTGGCGCATTGGCGACGGGAGGGGATACCGATATCCCAATGAATACCATTGCCCCCATAGCCGCCAGTACTGAAGTCACAATGATAACCAAGGTGGCGAAGGTGCCACTAAGACTGGTGAGAATGCTACCACTGGCAACAAACATAAAACCGGCGATGCAGACGAGCGCGACCAGTAAGGCCAGCGGCACAAGATTTTTCATGTCATACAACGTGGCTTCTTTAAAGGCGTTGTTGCTCATCACTTTTCCCACCAAATAAAAGTCCGCCTGGGGGTATTTTGTCTTAAGGGATTTGACGAATTCCCGGGTAGACTTGACGACGAGCTTAATGGCGGCACCTTTATCCGCTTCCTGATGAAAATTGACGATGACATTTATACCGGCCATTTTTGCGTCCGGTGATATCAAGCGATTGACCAGTTGGGGTTCATTGACGGCAATTTGGCGGATGCCTGCGAGTTTTTCCGGGCTGTTGGGTGCTGGGGCTGTTACCAGGTCCTCCACCAGCAGGTCGTCATCTTCTGCGATAGTGTGTTGAAAATTAGTGATGGAGTCGACCCGTTGGGAATAGGGTAGTTGCCATGCTTGTTCCGTAATATCCTGCAGGATCGAGAGCGTTTCGGCGCTGAAAACGTTGCCGCTTTTGGGAGCAACAGCGATAAAGACATTATCAACATTGGTGTAGGTACTTTGCAGCCCATGGTAGGCCACCAGGTTTTCATCCTGATCCGGAAAGAATTCTTCGAAATCGGTGGTGATTTGTGTGCGGGGTAATGCGGATGCCAAGGCCGCGACGCATAATAGGCAGGCCAGAATCACCAGTAATGGATGGCGCACGATGGCGTGATTAATTCTATCCAATAGCATGAGTTGGTTAGCTCTCCATGTCTTAAACCTTTAACTACAGGTCATTCTTTTTATAATCGAGACGACTTCGGTTTTTCCGAAGCGGGTTGTTCAGATCGTAGTAGCCGTATTCATGGTATATATCGTAGACCAAAACCAACAGATTATGGAAAGTCGGAGCGATAACTTTGTTGTTAAATCACTGTTTGTGACGACAGCGTTGAATCAATCGGTAAGCTCAGTCTTTTCAACTTGGCAAATTAGTGCGCCATGTTGTAGCTGGCTGATAATCTTATCCCCCGGACTTACCCTTCTAGCATCGCTAATTACTTTTCCTTCGGTTGATTTGGTAATCGAGTAGCCCCGGCCCAATGTATTGAGCGGGCTCACCGAATTCAGCCGTTGAGCAAGATTGGCTGACTGGTTCTGGCTTTGTTTTAGCTGTTGCTGCATACCCTTAACTAAAGCTTGGGATAAGCTCAGTACGTCCTTGCGCAAGGATTTGATCTGGTGCGTCGGAGTCTGTGCCAGTAGTTGCGCGCGCACCCGCTCAAACTCACTTTGCTGTAAACGCAGTCGTTGACTGATTGTATGGCGTAGGCGCAAATCTAATTGATCCAGGCGCTGGGCATGTTCCTGTAGGCGTTTACCCGGGTGCTTCAATTGTCGGCTGGCCCAGTCCAGGCTCTGTTGTTTAAATTGAAGGTGACGCTTGATCTTCTCTTTCAGACGCAATTCATAGGCATTCAGACTTTCCATTAATTTGCTGCAGTCCGTACTAAGGAGCTCAGCAGCTGCAGAAGGCGTCGGAGCCCGTACATCCGCAACAAAATCAGCGATGGTAAAGTCGACTTGATGCCCGACGGCCGAGACCACCGGCAATTCACTTGCGGCAATGGCCCTGGCGACGGATTCGTCATTGAAACACCACAAATCTTCCAAAGAGCCACCGCCGCGCCCCACAATCAGCACGTCACACTCATTACGCCGGTTCGCCGTTTCAATTGCTTGGCAAATGGCGGCGGCGGCCTGATCACCCTGAACCAGTGTAGGATAGAGAATCACTTCTGTGATGGGCGAACGGCGCTTTAGTACAGAAAGAATATCGTGGATGGCCGCCCCGGTGGCGGAAGTGACCACACCAATACGGGTAGGGTGCAGGGCGATGGCCTGTTTGCGATCATCATTAAACAAGCCTTCCTGTTGCAGTTTGCTTTTAAGCTGTTCAAAGGTTCGTTGCAGTGCACCTAAGCCGGCTTCTTCCATATGATCGATGATCATCTGATAGTCGCCCCGCGGTGCGTAAAGACTTAAGCGCCCCCTGACCAGCACTTGCATTCCGTCTTTGGGCTTAAATGGCAGCCGCACATTGTTGCCGCGAAACATGGCAGCGCGTAGTTGCGCGCCATCGTCTTTCAGCGATAAATAAATATGGCCGGAACGGGGCTGAACCAGGTTTGAGATTTCCGCTTCAACCCACACTGCGCGGTACTCAGTTTCCAGTAAACGTTTTACGGTCTGGTTGAGGTCCGATACCGAGTAAACGTGGCGATGGCCAATGTCATCAGGTATGTCTTTATTCATGGGGGCATCATACTGGAATGTGAGAAGCGCTTCTACAACACCTGTATTAACACTGCTATCAGCCCGGGTTGGGGTGCCGCGTTGCACAATCACCTAAGGAAATTGCATAAACCGGCTTAATAGGGTCATGGCCAAACTCAAGTTGTCCTGCAATCACCAACTTCGAATATTCGCTTTTGCTACTCTGGGCATGACGTTGTCGCGCCTGCTTTCGCTTCCTCCTGGACGCGCAGCGCTCGATAGCTGTTTGCCAACAATAAGACCCATAACAAAAATCATGAAGGGTGGAAAAGTTTATGTCTTTATCGCGAACGATGCTTAGCGGACTGTTGCTAAGTTGTGTAATGCTGTTGTCTGCATGCGGCGGGGCGGGAGTCGAAGGGCTCTATGTCGCTAAAACTGAGGACGGACTCGATATAAAAATGAAACGTTACCGGCCGTCGCCGCAGGACAGTTTCCGTAAAGGTACGCCGGTTCTGCTGTTCCCCGGTATCACGCTTAACTTCAATCAGTTTGATGTGCACACACCAGCTTGGCTGAATAGCTACCACTATGCATTACCCAATAATGCACCGGCGTGGGCGAAGAACGATCCTACCGTTCAGGACGACAACCTGAAGTACTTTAGTCTGGCGCATTATCTGTATCTGCGCGGTTATGATGTTTGGATGGCAAACTACCGAGGCGTAGGGCGGGGCGATTTTGCCAGCGATCATGGCCATAACAATACCAATCTGGATGTGTGGTGTGCTTTGGATTATCCGGCAGCCGTGGACAAGGTGCGTGGTGTTACCGGCAAGAAACCCGTAATCGGTGGGCATAGCACCGGCGGCTTGTGTGCCTATCTTTATCTGCAGGGATTCACTATGGATGCGGATGTGGTAAAAGAGGGCGACTATCTTCCGCACGCATCAGCCAATGCGGCTCTGGCAGCCCAGCGCAATAACAATGTTGCCGGTTTCCTGGGTATTGATCCGGCTGGTACCCCGGTGCTTGCGTATGAGTGGGTCATTGATAACCCGCTTATCTGGGATACCCTGGCGCTCGAATGGCTGATTGATCTGGATACGATTCTGCCCTATGCGACCAAGTTGTTGCATCCGGTAGTGACCTCCGGTGCTATTGATATCCTGTTTAAAGGCGTCACGTCGTTGGCGGATAATTTCCCGGCTTTCTTTCCTCACTGGGCTGATTTGTTCGGCGCGCTGGACTTCTGGCGTACGGATAATATGAACGGCTATGTTGAGGATTACCACGCTCGCATTGCATTCTCCAGTTTTTATCTGGGTGGTATTGCGCAATATGCGGATTGGGGCACCAACGGTGTTTTCCGAGAGTTCTGGCAGAACGGATATGAAAATAAAGATTTGGTAAATCCGCCGGATCAGGCACCTGGTGATGGTTATTTCTATTTCCAGGATAATATGGCGAACTTTACGGTGCCGGCATTTTCACTGTTTTCTGAGGCTTCCGGTTTAGTGGATACCAGCACCATGGTAAACGTAATCTATAACGGTAAAACGCATAATGCCAAAGATGGCTGGATAGAGGTGCCTGGCACCGGACATCTCGATGTGGTGAATGGCAACAATGCTCCCACCGTGGGATTCCCTGCCATCGCGGATTGGCTGGATACGTTGTAATAGGGGTTTTTATTACTGTAAAAAGAAAAGGCTTCCCGTTGTGGGAAGCCTTTTTAATTCTGTTTAAGACGCTATTTGAACTTCGGTAACCGAATCGCCGCAACCATTAGTTGGCGAAAAACATATAATCCAGATAATCATGCAGCGCTTCCATCATCGCTTCTTCTTCTTTGCTGGTAATACTGAATAGCACTTCTTTGTTTAATACAATTTTCATGGTTTAAACTCCTGATGCTTCTCGTCTGGGTGTTGCAACGTTGAGCGTTCATCTTGCGACGATCAGACTGAGTAGTCAAATAACAGCTAATGGTCTTTGTAACAGGGTTTATATCTATAACCTAATGGCATCAGCAGCGGGAGTGATAGAGCAGGCAGGGATTAGGTTGGGCATAAAACACCCAAAACCAAAGCGGAATCGGTGAGATGCCGCGGGGGTTGGTTTTGAGCGTATGAGTAAAACCGGGCGAAAACCGGTTTTAACCGATTAGAAAGCCACCATCTACCACCAGGCTGGTGCCGGTGGTGTAGCTGGATGCGTCGGATGCCAGATAGAGCACTGCGCCGGACATCTCATCGGGCTGCGCAACCCGTTTTAGCGATAGGTGCGGAAGGATCTGATTTAGAATGACATCGTTCTTCACCAATGCGGAGGCAAACTTGGTATCGGTCGCACCGGGTAGCAAGCTATTTACACGGATGCCGGACGACCCGCACTCTTTAGCAAAGGCCTTGGTCATGGCAATCACAGACGCTTTGGTAATAGAGTAAATGCCCTGCATTGCTCCTGGAATGATGCCGTTCACGGAAGCAACATTAATAATCGAGCCTCCGCCGTTGTCACGCATCAGTTTGCCCGCCTCGATGGACATAAAGAAATAGCCGCGGATATTGACGTCGACCGTTTTGTTGTAGGCACCCAGGTCGGTATCCAGGATGTTACCGAAATAGGGGTTGGCCGCTGCGTTGTTCACCAAAATATTGAGTTTGCCGTGGGTTTCCCGGATGTGTGAAAAAATGGCCTGGATTTGCTCCAGATCACCAACGTGACACGGGAACGCACTGGCTTTACCGCCATCAGCGATAATGCTGTCGGCCACTTTTTGACAGTCATCCACTTTGCGGCTGGAAATAATAACGTGAGCACCTTGCGCTGCCAGTAATCTGGCAATGCCTTCGCCTATACCGCGGGAAGCACCGGTTACTAATGCAACGCGTCCAGAAAGATCAAAGGGGTTTTTCATATCCATGGTGTGAACCTCTTAATTATCGATATGTAAGCATGGATTTGTCTGCGTTGACTTCGAAATGGGCAAAGTCATTAAAATATCGCAGGGTTATTTTTTCCGAATTAAACAGTAAGCAGGTAATGGAGCAATTCATCAGGGACCAGCTCAATTCTGCGATATGGCTGTCCGCTAAACCCAGGCACTGACCGGTGGCGACAGAGATAGGGCCGCCGGAAGAGAATACCGCGATCGACTTCGCTTCCCCACAGGTGCTACGAACCTGGTCCATGGCAGCGTTGCAGCGCGTGATAAATTGCGCCCAGTTTTCGGAGTATTCGTGATCGAACTCGCCGCCGCGCCAGCGATGTAAAGCGCTTTCAAATTCAATTTGAAAGGCTTTGCGGGGATTGTTCTGGGCTGCCAGAAAACGATTCAATGCATCCCGTTCCGCAAATTCCGGACGATGCTTTTCCAGCACTTCTTCGTGGTTGTATTCGTTAAACCCCTCGATAATGGCCGGGGTTAAATTAAAGCCCATGTTACTCATGCAGTGTTGTGCTGTCTGGGCGTGGCGCACCATTGAACCGGCATACACGGCATCAAAGCGGATGCCGCGCTGGTGTAGCGCGGTGCCTAATTGTTTTGATTGCTGAATGCCGGTAGGGCTGAGTTTGTCGTAATTGTCGCTATGAAAGGACGCTTGCCCATGACGAATCAGATAAATGGCTGCCATCTAATTAACGCCGGCTTTTGATAGCAAATCATGACACTGACTTTCCAATACGTTTACCATTTTTCCGAATGAAGCAAACCGCTTATCTTTGGTTTGGCCGTTGTAAAAACGGAAGTAAATTTGCTGCAGAATCACCGCAAGCCGGAAAATGCCGTAGACTCGATAGAAAAGAAAATCCTCTGCATTGAGTCCGGTCTTCGCACAGTAATGAGCGACAACCTGATCTCGGGTCATCATGCCCGGAAGGTGAGTGGGTTGACGGCGCAGCACCTGATGTTCAGCCGGGTCGCCGGCTTCCACCCAATAGGCCAGGGAGTTGCCCAGATCCATCAGCGGATCGCCCAACGTTGCCATTTCCCAATCCAGAACACCGATCACCTCGGTTGGATCCTCCGCATTTAAAACAACGTTGTCCATACGGTAATCATTGTGAATGATACAAACTTTTATTTGAGCAGGCATATTGTCGTGCAGCCAGGCCATGATCGTTTCAAAATCCGGCACATCGTCGGTTTTGGCGGCACCAAAGCGCTTGCTCCAGCCTTCGATCTGGCGTACCACATAACCTTCACCTTTGCCCAAATCGGTTAAGCCTGCGGCTTCATAGTCCACATTATGCAGCTCTGCAAAACGGTCAATGACATTCACACAGAGTTGATGAGCCTGCGCCTCCGACAATGTCAGGCCATCCGGCATCACGTCGCGGGGGATTACGCCGACCAGTCGCTCCATCAGATAAAATTCACACCCCAAGACGGATTCGTCGTCACAAAATGACACCATTTCCGGAACGAAAGGATAAACCGGTTTCAGTTTGCTCATGACTTTATATTCGCGCCCCATATCATGGGCAGATTTGGCCTTGGTGCCAAAAGGGGGACGGCGCAGAATATAATCCTTGTTGTCGAATTTGACCGAATAGGTCAGGTTGGATGCGCCACCCGGAAATTGAGTGATGACAGCGGTTCCTTGCACATCGGGAACAATGTTTTTTACATATTGAGTAATGATCGCCGGGTCCAACTCTTCTCCTTCCCGGACTTTTCCTGCTTGGTCTAAAACAGATTCGGTCATATTAACTCCCTCAGAAACTTGTGATTAACATCGTACTTGGCATTATTTTATAAACTGGATAAGCGCCTTTGATCTGCCGCGACAAATTGTACACCTGCCACGACACGAGGCTAGCCGATGTGTCAAACGGGGCTACCATTTTGTTAGCCTGTGACCGTAACTTGGTAGCCACTTGTTCTGCTCACTTGTATTTTTTTAGCTCGATACGGGCGATCTGGCCACGGTGGACTTCGTCAGGGCCATCTGCCAAGCGCAATACCCGGGCATAGCCATATAGGCTGGACAGTGGAAAGTCATTGGAAACACCACCACCGCCATGGATCTGAATTGCCGCATCAATGACTTTGGTTGCAACGTTCGGCGCCACCACTTTAATGGCCGAGATTTCGGTCATGGCGCCGGAGACGCCAACGGTGTCCATCAGATAAGCCGCTTTCAGTGTCAATAGGCGTGCCATATCAATCTCCAGGCGGGAGTTGGCAATAATGTCGCGATTGCCTCCTAATAGCGCTAACTGTTGTTTAAATGCAACCCGCTCAAGGGAGCGTTCAACCAGATGTTTCAGGCCTCGCTCAGCGGCACCGATCAAGCGCATGCAGTGGTGAATGCGTCCTGGGCCAAGACGTCCCTGGGCAATTTCAAAGCCGCGGCCGGGGCCGGCAATAATATTTTCTTTCGGTACACGCACGTTCGTGAATGACACTTCGCCGTGGCCTTCCGGTGCGTCATAACGATTGAATACCGGCAACATGCGCTCGATTTTTACACCGGGTGTATCCAGTGGCACCAGCACCATTGAATGCTGGCTGTGACGGGGCGCGTCGGGGTCGGTAACGCCCATGAAAATGCCGACTTTACAGTCCGGGTGTCCCACGCCGGAACTCCACCATTTGCGCCCGTTTATGACGACTTCGTCGCCTTCCACGGTGCAGGTGGCTTCCATATTGGTGGCGTCAGATGAGGCTACATCGGGTTCGGTCATAAAAAACACAGAGCGGATGGTGCCTTCCAGTAGCGGTTCCAGCCACTGTTTTTTCTGCGCCTCAGAGCCGTATTTATAGAGCACTTCCATGTTTCCGGTATCGGGTGCGCTGCAATTGAATGCCTCAGAAGCGAATGGGCAGTAACCCATAATTTCTGCCAGCGGCGCATAATCGCGGTTGGTCAGGCCCGCGCCGTATTCTGCATCCGGCAGAAACAGGTTCCACAATCCGGCCTGTTTGGCTTTTTCCTTCCATTCTTCCATCAATGGCGAAACCTGCCACTGGGTCCAGTCCCCGTTCGCTTCGTCTATCTGCTCCAGGTAACGGCGTTCGTTAGGGATGATATGTTCATCCATAAAGGCCTGTACGCGGGCCATTAATTCCTGTGCTTGGGGGGAATGAGAGAAGTCCATTGCGTGCTCCTTGGTTGATTTGCCCTAAGGCTATAAGACTGTCCATAATAAGGCCAATGAATAGTAGGAATTCAAAGGTATAAATATCATGCATATTGGCAAGGTCGACTTGAATCTGTTCAGGGTGCTGGATGCGATCTATCGGGAAGGATCGATTTCCCGAGCCGGGGATCAGTTGAATTTGACGCAGCCAGCGGTTAGCCATGCGCTGGCGCGGTTGCGGGAAGTCTATAGCGATCAATTATTTGTACGTACGGGTAACCGGATGGTGCCTACGCCCCTAACCCGATCCATTATTCAGCCGGTGCGGGATGCGCTGGCCCAATTGCAAACCACGCTCACCACTCCCCAGCCGTTCGACCCTGCCACCAACACAAAATCCGTGGTGCTCGCCATGCGCGATGTGGTGGAGTCGGTGTTGCTGCCGGAGCTGGTGGTGCGCCTGGAAAAGACCGCCCCTATGATGCAAGTCACCAGCGTGCGGGTGCCCCGACGGGAAATGGAGGCTGAACTTTCGTCCGGGCGGCTGGATCTGGCGTTTGATGTGTTGTTGCCGGTGGGGCCGGGTATCAGTCATAAAGAGCTGCTGGAGGATCGGTTTGTTGTGGTTTCCCGAAATAACCACCCCATGCTGAAACAGGGGTTGGACATCGAGCGGTATTTGCAATTAAGACACATTATCGTTTCCTCGCGTCGCAGTGGTCCGGCGGTGGAGGATTTTGAGCTGGGGCGGTTGGGCTACCACCGTAACATTGGCATGCGCTGTCAAAATTACTTCGTGGCTTGGAAAACCATTGCTGAATCGGACATGTTACTAACCGTTCCCGAGAATTACGCCCGGCAGACCCAAAGTAGCCACAAGCTAACCATTTGGCCTATGCCGGTGGAGCTACGCCCCATGGCCAGTTACGTTTATTGGCACACCAGTTTTGACGCCGATCCGGCTAATATTTGGCTGCGAAAGGAAATTGTAAAGTTACACCACAAGATGTCTGTCACAAGACACTAAGCTTGTACAAAAAATTGCATGAATAGGGGGGGCGAAATAGTTAGGATAGAAATGTCAAAAAATATAACTATAAGTGTTCAATAAGTAGAATTATGGCTTGAGGAACAGGCCAATTGCAGTGGGATCTATGGATATGAATCTGACCAATATTGCTTTCCTGGTAATGCTGTCTTTGTGGCTTACAGCGTGCGGTGACCTGGAGGAAGGGGTGCCGCAAGAAGAAGGGGGTGGACGCTTTATAGATGTTCAGGCTCCCACAGTCGGTGAGGACAAAGACATAGACCGGACAGCAGAGGACCCGGTGGATGAAGACGCACCGGTGGATGGCGCGCCGGATGGGGAGGGGCCTGTTGGTGGAGGCACCGGCGAGGAACCGCCCGCTAATGAACCCTCCGACAACGACGGCTCCGATAACGAATCCCCGGATCCGGATACCGAGACTCCGGGTGATGGATCTATCGATGGCGATGAGCCGGGGGACACGCCCGGTGATGGCGTAGTAACCCCGCCCCCTGCTGAACCTCCCACCCAAATTACTGACAATGTCTTTTTTCCTTACGCTGACGACGTTGCCTGGCATTACGATAATTCGGATGTGGTGACACTGGGTGCGCCTCGTGACTTTGCCGGGAAAACCATTTCGCCGTTGCGCCACAGCCTTGATATTCAGGTGTTCGGTGATGAGTATTTTTACGTGGGCGACGGCACTATTTATTATGGTGGTATCAATGCGAACACCGATAGCATACCGTCCATGGATACCGCCGAAGCCCGCATTGAATTTGTATCGTTAAGAAAAGTGTATGACCAATACAGCGATAGCGGCAGTATTGACTACTTAAAGCGCGGCACCATTGCTACTGAGCCGGAATGGCAGCGTGTGGGCTTGGTGTATAACTGGCGTTCTGAGGTATTAAGAAAAGAACTGATTGAAACAGTACAATACGGCCCCGTTCCCGCCGTTGCCGTTGATATTT
Source organism: Ketobacter sp. MCCC 1A13808 (assembly GCF_009746715.1). Lineage (NCBI taxonomy): Bacteria > Pseudomonadati > Pseudomonadota > Gammaproteobacteria > Pseudomonadales > Ketobacteraceae > Ketobacter > Ketobacter nezhaii. The sequence goes on along the minus strand of NZ_VRKW01000018.1, from coordinate 19,609 downwards.
CTGTTTCTGTACAGATCCCATTTAAGCTGAAGCTTACAAGCGGTATTTGGTTTGCCCCGGGTTTGGGTATTGTGGCTCGCGAACTTGCGGGTCTTACGACGCGCCTGGATTATGTGGAAGGGCTTGCACCACCGGTGGTGTTCAGTTTTGATCAAGGGCAGGGTTTGTCACAGCCGAAACAACAGCTTTTACTCGATGGTATGCCTATTACAGATCATAACTGGCAGACTCAGGTGGCGTATATGGCAGAAGATGAAGACTGGTTGAGAGTTGATTTTGATAGCAGCGGCAGCTGGCGGGCATCGTTGCAGGGGCAAGAGCTGGAAGCGGGCTTGCATGTAGCACAAATACATTTCACCCGTGCATCCGAGTTGCACAAACTGGTCGTTTCAGTTCTGGTGCAATAAGCAACAACCCGGCATAGGCGGGTTTATTCGATTTTTCCACCTTTATCCGGTCAGATGTTATGCTTAAATTTCAGGTGAAGAGCCTGGTTGAGGTTTAACATCGTTTGGATGCAGGAAAGGAAATCGAAATGAGAATTGCAAAAATCATCGGCATTCTTGTGGCCGTCGTCGTCAGCCTGGTGTTAATCGGGGTTGGCGTGCTGCTGTTTGTGGTGGACCCAAATGATTACAAATCACAAATAAGCGATCTGGTGTACGACGCCAGTGGCTACCATCTCACCCTTTCAGGCGATTTGTCCTGGAGCTTTTTTCCTGTGCTGGGCTTCGAATCAGAAGCCGTTTCATTATCAACCGATTCAAATCAAGGCGCCTTTGTCGAATTGCAGTCGATCTCTGTGGGCGTCCAGTTAATACCGCTGTTTTCCAAGCAACTCAAAGTCGACTCACTCAATCTGGCTGGCCTTAACGCGGATCTTCAAGTGGATGAGCAGGGTGTACCAAACTGGCAGCCGATCGGCGCTACCAGCGAAGTGCCAGCAGCGGACGAACCTGAGAAGAAATCAAGCGACGAAACCAATGCGGTATTAGCTGAGCTGGAAATACCGTTAATTCAGCTGAGTAATTCCACCATACGTTACAGTGACCTGCAGGCGGGCGGTCGCTATGTGATTGAGGTCGAATTATTGCAGCTTGAGAACGTGCGGTTAAACCAGCCGTTTGCTGTGACGTTGAAAGCTAGCGCGGATGCAGGTGATGGACTGGCAGTAACATTAGATGGCAAAACCCAGGTTACGCTGGATCTGGACCAATCCCGCTATCAACTGTCCGCAATTGAAATGGCACTGGCGGTGGCCGGCATCGCAGATAAGCCTCTTCCGCTGCAACTGCAAGCGGAGGCGGTCGCGGATTTAAAAGCAGACAGCCTTCAACTTTCAGTGCTTCAGCTAAAGGTGGCCGACTACGCGGCCCGGCTCGAATTGCAGGTATCCCAATTGCAAAACGATCCGGCGATCAATGGACGCTTGCAAATGGCACCCTCTGACTTGCGACCGCTTCTTGTTCAGCTTGGAATTGAACTGCCTGAAATGGCGTCGGCAACGGCTTTATCCAAGGTTGGAGTGGATGCCACGTTAAAAGGTTCACCGCGCGCTATCACGGTTCAACCCTTCACGGTAACACTGGATGAGAGCAAGCTGACCGGACTGGTTGCACTGGACGATATTGAGCATCAGGCGCTTCGATTTGATCTGTTGCTGGATCAAATCGATCTAGATCACTATCTGCCGCCTGCACAAGAAGGCGATGCGGCGGCTGTGCCCGCGCCTGCGAAAAGCAGTGCTCCTGCAGCGGGTGAGGCAGAGCTGATTCCGGTAGAACTGATTCGGTCTTTGAATCTGGATGGACGACTTAACATCACCCAGCTACAGATTCAGAACATTCCCATGCAGAATGTGCTGGTGAAAGTGAATGCGAAGTCCGGCGTACTCAAGGTGTCGCCGATATCGGTAGAAACCCTGGGCGGGAAGATTACCGGTAATGTCAGTGTGGACGCGAAAAATGCCACACCGGTGCTGGATACGGATTTGAATATAGACGGTATTGAGATTGCCTCTGTGGCAAAACAGCTTTCCGATCTGGATCTGTTGAGCGGTCGTGCTTCTTTCAAGCTGGACACCAAGGCGAAGGGAAACGACGTAGATGCTTTGTTGCGGGATGCAGTGGGTAAGCTAAAGCTACAGTTGGATAACGGCGTCATACACGGAATCAACCTGAACAATATCGTGGTGGATGCATTACGCGATCAAATCAGCGACTTGAAAAGTTTCTATCCGGATTATGAAAAATATTTACCCAGGGAGCTGAAGCAGGACACCGACATTAATGCGTTTCTGGCGAACGCAACTATTGAAAAAGGCAAACTTATCATGCCTCAGTTTAATTTCGCGATCGACAACGGAGCAATTGATGCCAGTGGCAATTTTGATCTGATTGAGCAGGGCTTTGATTATCAATTGGGGGTGTTCCTGTCAGCGATGGATCAGGTTAAATATCTGAAAGGAACGAAGTGGCCGGTGAGCTGCAAAGGCACCCTGGATTCGGCGCCTGCAGATTGGTGCAGACCGGATACCAAAGCGATTAAAAAAGTGCTGGGTAGCGCGGCCAAATCGGCTTTCAAAGACAACAGCGCCAAAGAACTGGGTGATAAGCTCGGGGTGGACGCAGAGTCGCAGGACCAATTGAAAGCAGAACTGAAAGCCAAGGCGAAGGAAGAGGAAGACCGGGCCAAGAAGAAGTTGCAGGACAAGCTCGATAAGCTGTTTAAAAAGCTGTGAAACGTCCGCTCCGGAGCGGGCGTAATAGGGTAGCAGTGTCTTAAGTAGTTGCTGAAGTAGTTCGGAATAATGGCTAGATGAAGCTATTTAGGTGTGCCTCTATCTGTGCACGTAGGGTCGATAGGGCCAAGGCGGTGAAAATGCTACTTTTATTCCAACCTGCCCGGAGCTTTGCTATAATCGCCGGTTAAATTACACCCCCCTCCCTTCTTACAAGGTTGACACCGCATGTTACGTATTGCCCAGGAAGCGCTCACATTTGATGATGTCCTTCTTCTCCCCGGCTATTCGGAAATTTTGCCTCGGGATGTTGAGTTAAAAACCCGCCTGACCCGAGACATCCAATTAAACATTCCCCTTTTATCGGCTGCAATGGATACCGTCACTGAATCCCGCCTGGCTATTACCATGGCGCAGGAAGGCGGGATCGGCATATTGCACAAGAATATGACCGCGCAGGAGCAGGCCCGGCAAGTACGTACTGTCAAAAAATACGAAAGCGGCGTCGTTCGCGACCCTATTACGGTCTCGCCGGATGCAACCGTCGGCCAACTGATCGAAATCACGCAGATCAATAACATTTCCGGGGTGCCGGTAGTCAAGGGCGAGCAACTGGTGGGAATCGTTACCAGCCGCGACTTGCGCTTTGAAGATCGCTTTGACCAGCCGGTCTCCGCGATTATGACCCAGAAAGACAAGTTGGTTACCGCCAAAGAAGGGGCCAGCAGCGACGAAATCAAGGCGCTTCTGCATAAATACCGTATCGAGAAAGTACTCTTGGTGGATGACGAGTTCCGCCTAAAGGGTATGGTCACCAACACTGATATCCGCAAAGCGGAAGCCTACCCTCTGGCATGCAAAGACGATCAGGGCCGATTACGTGTCGGCGCCGCTGTAGGAACAGGAGAGGGCACGGAAGAACGTATTCAGGTATTGGTTGAGGCTGGCGTCGATGTGCTGGTCGTGGATACCGCCCACGGGCATTCCAAGGGGGTGCTGGAGCGGGTACGCTGGGTCTCCAAGCATTTTCCTGAAGTGCAGGTGATTGGCGGCAATATTGCCACTGGCGATGCAGCGCTAGCATTAGCTGAAGCAGGCGCTCACGGGGTGAAAGTGGGTATTGGTCCTGGTTCAATTTGTACTACCCGTATCGTTTCCGGTATCGGGGTTCCCCAGATCACTGCAGTGGGCAATGTGGTCGCAGCGTTGAAAGGAAAAGAAGTGCCGGTAATCGCCGATGGCGGTATCCGCTTTTCCGGCGACATTGCCAAGGCCATTGCGGCCGGTGCTCACTCCATCATGGTGGGCGGGTTGCTGGCCGGCACCGAAGAAGCGCCTGGCGAAGTCGAGTTGTACCAAGGGCGCTACTACAAAGCGTATCGCGGTATGGGTTCGCTCGGTGCTATGGCGCAAACCCAGGGCTCCAGTGATCGCTACTTCCAGGATGCCTCTCAGGGCGTTGAAAAATTGGTGCCAGAAGGTATCGAAGGGCGGGTGCCCTACAAGGGCCCGATCTCAAATATAATTCTGCAACTGATGGGCGGAGTGCGGTCCAGCATGGGTTACACCGGCTGTGCGACGATTGAAGAAATGCGCACCAAACCCCAGTTCGTTCGGGTAACCGGAGCCGGCATGAAAGAAAGCCATGTGCACGACGTTACGATTACCAAAGAAGCGCCAAATTACCGGGTCGGCTAAGTTCACAATTAACGGGAAGTTCTGCACAACATGACTGATATTCACGCCCAGCGTATTTTGATTCTGGACTTTGGTTCGCAATACACCCAACTGATCGCCCGGCGGGTGCGGGAAATCGGAGTTTATTGTGAATTGTGGGCCAATGATGTGGATGCAGAACAGATCCGGGAGTTTAATCCCCAGGGTGTAATCCTGTCCGGCGGGCCGGAATCCGTCACCAGTGACGATACCCCGCGGGCCACCCAGGTGGTGTTCGAGTTAGGTGTGCCGGTGCTGGGCATTTGTTATGGCATGCAAACCATGGCGGCCCAGTTTGGTGGCAAGGTGGCAGCGTCCAAGCATCGTGAATTCGGTTATGCGGAAGTGTCCCCTAAGAACCATTCGCCTTTATTGGAAAGTCTGGATGATCACGCCGGTTTAAAAAAACTGGATGTGTGGATGAGCCACGGCGACAAAGTGGTGGAGTTGCCACCGGGTTTTGATTGCATTGCGGAAACCGCCAGCGCACCCATTGCCGCCATGGCCAACGAAGAGAAACGCCTTTACGGTTTGCAGTTTCATCCGGAGGTCACGCATACAAGGCAGGGCGGTGAAATCCTGAAACGCTTTGTACGTGAAATCTGCGGCTGTGATGCTTTGTGGACGCCGGGCAATATCATCGACGATATGGTGGCCCGGGTGCAGGAGCAAGTCGGTGACGACGAAATACTGCTGGGCTTATCCGGCGGTGTGGATTCCTCAGTGGTAGCTGCGCTTTTACACAAAGCCATCGGCGACAAGCTTACCTGTGTGTTTGTCGACAACGGCCTGTTACGCCTCAAGGAGGGTGACCAGGTGATGGAAATGTTTGCGCAGCACATGGGCATTCGCGTGATCCGGGTGGATGCCGAAGATCTGTTCCTGAGCAAGCTTGCCGGTGTGGCGGACCCTGAACAAAAACGTAAAATCATCGGCAATGCGTTTATTGACGTGTTCGATGCAGAAAGCAGTAAATTAAACGAGATTAAATGGCTGGCACAAGGCACCATTTATCCGGACGTGATTGAATCCGCCGGATCCAAAACCGGCAAAGCGCATGTGATTAAATCCCACCACAACGTGGGTGGTCTGCCAGAGCATATGAAAATGCAATTGGTGGAACCGCTGCGGGAATTATTCAAAGACGAAGTGCGTAAAATCGGTGTGGAACTGGGCCTGCCTTACGACATGGTGTATCGCCATCCATTCCCCGGCCCCGGTCTGGGGGTGCGCATTCTTGCGGAAGTGAAAAAAGAATACGCCGATATCCTGCGCGAAGCGGATCATATCTTCATTGAAGAATTACACAAAGCCGATTACTACCACAAAACCAGTCAGGCGTTTGCCGTGTTTTTGCCAGTGAAATCCGTGGGGGTGACCGGTGATGGTCGTCGCTATGAATATGTGGTGGCATTGCGTGCGGTGGAAACTATTGATTTTATGACGGCGCGCTGGGCGCATCTGCCTTATGAATTATTAGAGAAAGTATCCAGCCGGATTATTAATGAAATCGAAGGTATATCGCGGGTGACTTATGATATTTCTTCGAAGCCACCGGCTACGATTGAGTGGGAATGATTCGACGTCTGGCAACACCAGGCACCTACAAGCAGTAAACCTACTATAACCCATTGTTTGCAATGGGTTTTTTCTTTCTAGGCATGGTGATTTCAAGCACCTTCTAGCACCGCCAAGCAAACTTTTTTCATGGGATTTTCCATGGTATCGTCTTTTTCAATGTTGATGACCAAAGACAATACCATGCAGTGATTTTTAAGGTCTTCATGGTATTGGATTTCGTTAACTCTTTGTTATCTAAAAGAAAAACACCCTAAAAATCGCTAGTTTTTATCATGGTATTTGGGGCGTTTTGAGAGGGTACCTTTATGTTGACTGATACCAAGCTTCGAAACCTGAAACCCAGAGACAAAATGTACAAAGTTGTTGACCGCGATGGGCTTTACGTCGCTGTATCCAAGACTGGTACAGTCTCATTCAGATACAACTACTCATTAAATGGTCGCCAAGAAACGCTGACTTTTGGGCGCTATGGCGTGGGTGGTATTAGCTTGGCAGAGGCTAGAGAGCGTCTTAACGAATCAAAGAAAATGATTGCTTCTGGTAAGTCTCCTGCGAGAGAAAAGGCACGCGATAGGGCGCGGGTGAAAGGTGCCGAAACATTTGGTGCTTGGGCAGATAAATGGCTGCGTGGGTATCAGATGGCGGATTCAACCCGCGATATGCGCAAGTCTGTCTATCACCGAGAATTGAAGAAGGTTTTTGGAAATCAGAAGTTGGTTGAGATTACCCATGAAGATCTACGCTCTTTGACTGACGCAATAGTTGAGCGGGGTGCTCCAGCAACCGCTGTTCATGCGCGCGAAGTCGTTTTAAACGTCTATCGTTGGGCGATTGAGCGAGGACAGAATGTAGAGAATCCGGCTGAAATGGTACGTCCAACCACTATAGCTAAATTTGTACCGCGTGAAAGAGCATTAACACCGTTTGAAATTGATCTGATGTACAAGTACATGAATCGAATAGGGACATCACCTCAATACCGCGCGGCGATTAAACTATTGTTGCTCACTCTAGTGAGAAAGTCAGAGTTATCCAATGCAACCTGGGATGAAATTAATTTTAGCGAAGCGCTTTGGACTATTCCGAAAGAACGCATGAAAAGACGTAAGCCTCATTTAGTTTTTTTATCTCAACAAGCAATGGATATCTTTATTGCATTGAAAACATTTGCTGCTGGTTCAAAGTATGTGCTTCCCTCGCGGTATGATTCGGATACACCTATGAGCAATGCCACGCTAAATAGGGTGCTCACATATACTTACAAAGCTGCTCAGAAAGATGGAAAGTCGCTTGCTAAATTCGGTCCTCATGATTTGCGCAGGACAGCCAGTACGCTGCTGCATGAGGCTGGTTACAACACGGATTGGATAGAGAAAAGTCTTGCCCATGAACAGAAGGGAGTTAGGGCAATTTACAATAAAGCGGAATACCGAGAACAGCGAACAGAAATGTTACAGGACTGGGCGAATATGATTGATGAATGGACTAGCGAGAACCGAGAAGTAGAGGCATACCAGGCCTGATGGCTTTAGCGTCTGATTGTTTACGCTCTTCAATCCAATTTTCTACTTCCGCTAAATCCCATGCGACATTGCGGCTTGTTAATACGATGCGGCGAGGGAATTCGCCGCGTTTTTCCAGATTGTAGATGGTGCGATCTGAGAGCGGAATCATCGTTAATAATGTTCTGCGGTTGATCAGCGTCTTTCCTGAATTCAAGGTGCTTCCATTATCCCGATGCTTGGTTTCTCTGGTGTTACCCACGGCTATTATTCCATCTACTCAATTTACGGATGTCGAGCGAGAACACTAACAATTCATGTATCGACTTTCCGTTGCAAATCTTTCAATGCGATAAAAAATTATTCTGATAGGGAATGCTGCTGTGCAATCAGGTTATTCAGCCATTGCCGAAGAAACGAATTAAGCTCTTTACGCTGTTGAGGGTGGAACTTGCCAGGCTCTGGAAAGACTTGCTGATAGATAGGCGGTATCGACATTTCAAAGGTAAAGGCTTCTGCCATTCGTTGAGATGGGTAGATAAGTACAATCATCTCCGGATCTTTGCATAGATCGCCGTTCTGCTCAAAGTAATGCGCCAGTGACACCGCAATACCCTCATCATTGCCTGAAACACCGTCCAGATGGGGTAAACGCTCCACCACCCAATCCATTAACCCCGCCACCTGACTGCGGCGACATTGATTGGGTACAGCCCTCTCATTAGTAATAACACCCAGTTTAATCAGCCGGTCATAGTTAGTTTCATAAATGGTCTTTCTCATAATGGTTACCCTTGAGTTCGTGAATTGTGCTTAACGAGCGCAGCACCCGTCTGCGCTCCTGCACCGCTGGCGAAGCGTGGGGGTAGCAAATGGCCAGTGGCTCACCGGAAGCCGCAGCTAAGTGACTGAGCAACGCGAAGGAATCTGAACGGGTGAGGAAGCGCGGAGCCTTGCACTTGCAATGCGCGAGGGGCAAGGCCCCTTAGCAAAGTAGCTTGAGCATCTGGGTTGATATTTGGCTGAGAGGTGGATGAAGGTGAGGAAAACTGTTTCGATGATTTTGCAGCCTGGAGGGCTGAAGCGTTAGGGATTGATAGGGCGGCAGTTCCCCAACGGGGAATGAGCGATTAGCGAACCCGGCCAAGCTCGGTAAACGCCAACATACTTAAATCAAGATACTTCCAGAATGGTTGAAATAACAGCTAGACGTAGGTTTCATCGCAATTGGATGTAGTATTTTTTTCCCTGAAAAGAATGACCTCGGATTCCAGATAGAAAACCTTGCGAAACCGCTTACACCAGGGTAATTCCGGGCGCTCTCCAGTACAGCGCCATTTTCTCAGTGTGCTGGGCGACAGGCCGAGTAGGGAAGCTGCCTCTTTGGTGGTGAGTTCACGGTCAGTAATAGCCGCTGTGGTGTTGTTCATATTTTGGTTCCCGAAAGAGTCACGAGCACATTAGCGATATAGTTAGTCGATAGTCATACTTTTGTTTTCAGCCCTTAAAGAAATATATTTCAAGCATGAGTGCTATCTATTGAAATCGAGCTTTTATAGGATCTATCACACCTTGTGACTGTATTGACATACAGTCACAAGGTGTGATGAGTCGCCCAATGGTTACACTGGGTCTAATCTGCAGAAATTTTTCTAGTGTGCGGGTATCGTTGAAAGTTAGTCAGCCGCGGTCCTAGATGAGAGCCGACTTTTGATTGTAAGTAACCTCTAGTATGAAAATAAAGGCTAAGAGTAGGTGCATGATAGGGCTAAAATTGACAAATTAGGTAATATATGATGAACTAAAAAAAGTTTAGTTTGTCGTAAGTGGTCGAGCTATTTCTTTAAAGTCCTTTAACAGTTATTAGATGTGTCATGAGAAAATGGGTGCCTTACATGTTAGTCGTACTGATTGCTCTGCAGTCAGTGTTGGCTGTGGCTGACTCTCATGAGGAACATCATTCAGATACAGACCCACAAGGGATATATCACAGTTTTACCGATACCGAAGATGGTAATAGTATTGCAGACCAATTAGATGCAGGTCTGTCTTCAGCAGATTCGATAGATTGCCACCACAATCATTGTCCCCATTTCAATTCTATTGTCACACCCACATTCAGTCATGTCTCTGCGAAAGGCAAAGTTCGCCTATTAAGTCTAAGCAGTGTTAAGCCTAATTACATTCCTTCTTCGCTAGACCGTCCTCCCCAAGTCTCCTACGCACAGTCTTTTATTGGGTTTATCGCCGTTAGAGCGATGATGCCCTGATTTGTCACGCTTATGTAGGATTAATACCATGCTAAGTATTGAACATGGGGCCGTAGTTGCGCCCCGAAGCAACCGAAAAAGGTTAGGAGTCGGCTTTGCCCTAATCGGTTTGCTGATGCTGCCCGTTATTTCATTGCAGGCAGCAGAGAACACAATCACATTGCAAACTGCGATACAACGTACCCTGGTCAAGAATCCGTCTTTGAAGGTTTTTGATTTTCGTCAGCAAGCGCTGAAAGGCGAGTTGGCTACGGCCGAGCTCCGACCAGCCTATGAACTGGACTTTGGGGCCGAGAACTTTGCGGGTTCGGGCGATTTTAATGGGTTTGACCAGGCGGAGCTGACGATCTCATTGTCATCAGCATTAGAGTTGGGTGGAAAGCGGGATGCGAGAGTCGAGGTTGTCAATCGTGGTTTCAGTCGGTTTGAAGCTCAAAGGCAAGCAGACGCTTTGGATTTATCGGGTGAGGTTACGCGCCGTTTCATTGATGTGTTAGCTGCACAGCAACGAGTGGCTTTGGCGGAGAAAGCGGATCAGCTGGCGAAGGACGCATTGGTGGCAGTCAAAACAAGGGCTAAGGCTGGCGCGTCACCGGATGCTGAAGTTAAGCGTGCCGAAGCAGCCGCAGCTCAGGCTCACCTTACGGTTTCAGCAGAAAAGAAACAGTTGAGTTACCTCAACGTAGCTTTGGGTACACTTTGGGGAGAGACAAGGCCGGATTTTAATCGGGCTGAAGGTGATTTGTACCGTTTTAGTAAGGATGTGGCATTCGAAGCGCTGTATGAACGTGTTGAGCTGAACCCGGCGATTCAGGTTTTTGCTGCAGAGGAACGACTAAAGGAAACCGAATTACGGTTGGCCAAGACCCAGAGTCGTAGCGATGTGAACTGGTCGGTTGGATTGCGGCGGTTTCAGGAAACGGATGACACAGCTGTTGTTGCAGGATTTTCCGTCCCTTTGTTTTCCGGACGTCGAAATAGCGGAGCGATTCGTTCAGCCACAGCCGCTCGTGATGTGATCTCTGTACAGCGAGAGGCTGCTTTGCTGGCGATGCGTGCGCAACTGTATCGCGCTTATAGCAATCGGCAGCAGGCTATTCACACCGTAGACGATTTACGTAAGAACATTGTTCCTGCACTGGAGCAGGCCTTGGAGGGAACGCAGCAGGCTTATGAACGTGGACGTTATAGCTATGTCGATTATGTGTCTGCCAGGCAAGAGTTGTTAAGTGCGCGTCGAACCTTGATTGATGCCGCCGCCGCCGCTTTGCGTTATGGCGCGGACATTGAACAACTTACCGCAGAACCGCTGACGGTAGAGCAATATTCTTTCACCAATTTCCAGGAAGCTAAATAATGAATATTTGTATTTTGAAAAAAAAGGGTTCGTTGGGGTTGGTCATCGGTTTTGTAGCGTTGCTCACAGTGAGCCTGGTCGCCAACAGTGAAAGTGATGACCATGCGCAACACGGGCATGAGTCACATGACCATGCAAAGCAGGATTATGAAGAGCATCAGGGAGATGACCATGAAGAGCATCAGGGGGATGACCATGAAGAGGGTCATGAAGAAGAGAATGAGGAGCATGGTCATGAGGGGGGTGATCTAGAAGATCAAGAAGGCGTTGTTGAAATTGCTGACGCGATGGCTAGCAAAGCTGGTATTAGCACCGCCGTTGCAGGTCCTGGTGAAATCAACAAGACGCTGACCGTCTATGGTCGGGTGATTGCCGACCCGGGGCGTATCAGTCATATTCGTGCACGCTTTCCCGGTACGATTACACAGGTAAACGTCAGTATCGGCGAGCGTGTCGAAAAAGGGCAAAAGTTGGCAGAGGTGGAATCGAATGAAAGTCTCAAGCGCTATGTTTTAAAGGCGCCTTTTTCAGGGATTATTACGGCTCGTCATGCCTCACAGGGTGAAGCGACGGAGGAGCAGGCACTGTTCACGGTTGCTAACTTTGATCAGGTTTGGGCGGAGTTCCAGATATTCCCTGGCCAGATGAGCCGTATCGCCTTAGGCCAGCCGGTCACCATGTCAGTGGAATCTGAACAAACAACGTCCACGATCAAACACTTGATTCCCAGCGACAGTGGTCAACCGTTTGTTCTGGCTCGGGCAGCTATTGATAATAAGCAAGGACGTTGGACTCCTGGATTGTTATTACAAGGTCTGGTGAGCGTGGAGCAAGTACAAGCCTCCCTGCGAGTGGACAATCGCTCTTTACAAACGTTTGAAAACCGCACGGTTGTCTTTGTCAAAGAAGGTGAGCGCTACGAAGCACGACCGGTCACACTGGGTCGCAGTGACAGCCGCTTTACTGAGGTATTGGATGGACTGAAGCCTGGTGACGAATATGTTGTCATAAACAGCTATCTGATCAAAGCCGACTTGGAAAAATCCGGCGCTTCCCACGATCACTAAGAGGACGTAATCATGATTGAATCAATTTTGCGCCTCTCGATCGAGAGGCGTTGGTTAATGCTATCCCTGATACTGGTGCTGTTAGGTTCTGGTATTTGGAGCTACCAACAGCTACCCATCGATGCAGTACCCGATATCACCAATGTCCAGGTGCAGATTAACACTGAAGCACCTGGGTATTCCCCGCTGGAATCTGAGCAACGTATTACCTATCCGGTTGAGACTGCTTTGGCGGGTATCCCCAATCTTTCTTATACTCGCTCGCTATCCCGTTATGGCTTGTCGCAAGTCACGGTGGTGTTTGAAGAAGGAACCGACCTGTATTTTGCCCGCAATCTGATTAATGAGAGACTGGGCGTTATCAAGAGTTCATTGCCGCCAGGCCTTGAGCCATCGATGGGGCCTATCGCGACCGGCTTGGGCGAGATATTTTCCTACACGGTGGAAGCTGAACCTGGTGCGGTACAGGCCAACGGCAGCCCCTACGATGCCACGGCATTGCGGGAAATTCAGGACTGGATTATCAAGCCGCAGCTGGCACTTGTGCCAGGCATTACCGAGATCAACACCATCGGTGGTTATGATAAGCAATACCATGTTACGCCCAAACCACAGGCGATGTTGGCTTTTGGTGTATCGTTGGACGACATTGGTGATGCTCTTCGCAGCAATAACAACAACCGTGGAGCCGGTTATGTTGAACGTAACGGCCAGCAGTTGTTGGTGCGTTCGCCAGGGCAGCTACAGGCGATTGTCGATATCGAGCAAGTCGTCATCAAAGACATTGACGGTGTGCCTGTAAAAATTGCTGATGTTGCCGGTGTAGCGATCGGCAAGGAATTACGCACCGGGGCTGCTACCCGCGATGGCAAAGAAACCGTATTGGGTACCGCTATGATGTTAGTGGGTGAAAACTCCCGGACTGTTGCCCTTGCAGTTGCTGAGCGGTTGGAGCAGATACAGAAAACTCTTCCTGACGGTATCAAGTTGGACACTGTGTATGACCGCACAGTGCTAGTGGATAAAGCCATTGGTACCGTGCAGAAAAACCTAGTGGAGGGGGCGTTACTGGTTATCGCGGTGTTGTTCTTGTTGCTGGGTAATATCCGTGCGGCTTTGATTACAGCCGCAGTGATTCCGCTAGCGATGCTGGCGACTATCACAGGCATGGTTAAAGCTGGCGTGTCGGCGAACCTGATGAGCCTGGGTGCGCTGGACTTTGGCCTGATCGTGGATGGGGCGGTGATCATCGTTGAGAACGCGATTCGCCGTCTGGCTGAAGCGCAGCGCAGAAACGGTGGCAAGCAGCCGTTGAAAGAGCGCTTGCAGTTGGTGTTTGAAGCGACTAATGAGGTCATCCGGCCTAGCCTGTTCGGTGTAATGATTATCACGGTAGTGTATATACCACTATTTTCCCTCACAGGTGTAGAAGGGAAAATGTTCCACCCTATGGCGGCAACAGTAGTCATGGCACTGCTGGCGGCTTTGGTGCTATCGCTGACGCTTGTACCTGCAGCCATTGCCGTGTTTATGACGGGTAATATCAGTGAAAAGGAAAACCGTGTTGTTAGCGCGGCTAAATCCTTATATGAGCCGGCATTAAAAGGGGCGATGAAACTGCGTTGGTGGGTGTTGTCAGCGGCGTTATCACTGGTAGTTTTCAGCGGTTGGTTGTCAACAACACTGGGCTCTGAGTTTATCCCACAACTTAAAGAAGGTGATATTGCTCTGCACGCTATGCGTATACCCGGTACTGGCCTGGAGCAGGCTGTCAGTATGCAATTTCAGCTGGAGGAGCGGATTATGGAGTTCCCTCAGGTGGATAAGGTGTTTGCCAAAATTGGCACTCCTGAAGTGGCTACCGATCCCATGCCGCCTAATGTAGCGGACAACTTTGTGATGCTGAAGCCGCGCGATCAATGGCCCGATCCAACGATGACTCAGACGGAGTTGGTCAGGGAGATTGAGGCGGCGGTTAAACAATTACCGGGTAACAACTATGAGTTCACACAGCCGATCCAGATGCGATTCAATGAACTGATTTCTGGTGTGCGTGCCGATTTGGGGATTAAAGTGTTTGGCGACGATCTTGAGCAGCTGGAGGTATCAGCTGAAGAGATTTTAACCGTGATCGAATCCATGCCGGGGGCAGCCGATGCGAGAGTAGAACAGGTATCCGGTCTACCCATGCTGTCGGTGGTGCCCAAACGCTTGGCGATTGCCCGATATGGACTGAATGTGATGATGGTGCAAGACCTAGTGGCAGCGGCGATCGGTGGTGAGCCAGCAGGACTGATCTTTGAAGGTGACCGGCGCTTTGAATTGATCGTTCGTCTGCCTGAGTCTATACGCAGGGACTTGGATGGACTCAGCGAGCTGCCTGTGCCCTTGCGCAATGGCGGTTATGTGCCGCTTTCTGAGGTGGCGACATTGGATATCGCACCAGCACCTAACCAGATCAGCCGTGAAAACGGCAAGCGCCGCGTTGTGGTCACAACCAATGTGAGAGGACGAGATCTCGGTTCCTTTGTTGCAGAGGTTAAAACCCGTATTGCACAAGAGGTCGATCTACCAGCCGGCTATTGGCTGGATTACGGCGGGACCTTTGAGCAACTGGAGTCGGCCACTCAGCGTCTGTCGATAGTGGTGCCAATTACCTTGGTTGTTATTCTAGGTTTATTGGTGATGGCGTTTAATTCGTTTAAAGATGCAGCCATTATCTTTACCGGCGTTCCGCTGGCCCTGACCGGTGGTGTTATTTCACTTTGGCTCCGGGATATGCCTTTGTCGATTTCTGCCGGGGTAGGATTTATCGCCCTGTCTGGCGTCGCCGTTCTAAACGGGTTGGTGATGTTAGCATTTATCCGCGATCTTTGGCATGAGCGGGGCGACCTGGCCTCAGCTGTTATCGATGGTGCTTTAATTCGACTACGCCCTGTTCTGATGACAGCTTTGGTTGCCAGTCTGGGCTTTGTGCCTATGGCGCTCAACACAGGTACCGGTGCAGAAGTGCAACGACCGCTGGCAACGGTTGTGATTGGCGGTATTGTATCGTCAACCATACTGACCTTGTTTGTGCTACCTATCCTGTATCGGTTGGCGCATGGGCGTGAAAAAGTATAACGGATAATTACGTTATATAGAGGCTATACCGCCGCACCCGAAGGTTTGGGGTGGCGGTTTTTAGTTGAACCCGGTATTGGGCCAAGGGGAATGAAATGGGTATAGATAAAAAATTTGAACGTATTTCTGTATTTATTTACTTTGTCGCTGCCATTTCATTGACTTTAATGGCTCTTCTTATTATGGGGTGGTCTGTTTATGAAGTTTTGGCTCATGTATTAACTGTGGATGGTCTGAGCGATGGTTTTGTCTCTAAGATGCTCAGTTCTGTAGGCGCGATAGTCATTTCGGTGGCCATTCTGGACGTTGCCAAATACATGATTGAAGAAGAAGTTGTTCGTAGCAAACAATTGCATTCCCTTAAAGAGGCCAGGGAAGCGCTCACCAAAATCATGGTCATAATTTCGATCGTCGTTGGGATTGAGGGCCTGATCTATATTTTGAAGGCTGGGACAGCAGACATTACTTTGTTGATTTACCCAGCAATTTTAATTATTACATCGGTATTTCTAATGATTGGCTTGGGTGTGTATCAAAAAATTAGTTTACAAGCTGAAAAACTCGAGCAGGATTAATCGTTTAACAAGCTGCGGAGTGGTGGTTATCTTTTAAAGGAGCTTCAATGTTTGAACTGGATTGGGCTTTAGAATTTAGTATGACCGGCAGATTACTATTTGCAGGTTTTTTAGGAGCATTGATTGGACTGGAACGTGAGTTACATAAAAATTCTGCCGGTATTCGAACCTATGCAGCTATTTCTATGGGAGCTTGCACTTTCGGATTAGTGTCCATGCATGTTGATGCGCCTGATCCTACCCGAATCGCGGCTCAGGTGGTATCAGGAATAGGTTTTGTCGGAGCGGGCATTATTTTTAAGTCCGAAGATAAGATAAGCGGCTTGACTACTGCCGCAACGATTTGGGCAACAGCTGCGGTGGGCCTTGCTGTTGCTTTCAAAATGCTACTACTACCGGTGCTGTCTGCAGTACTGCTGTTCGGATTATTGGCGCTCCATCACCTGCCTATATTAAGTCAAAAGGAATAGAAAAATGGGAATGCATAGTCATGAGCACGGGGTAGACCGGAAATTATCCATCGCTGTTTTAATCAATATTTTACTAACGGTGGCTCAAGTAGTCGGGGGAGTGTTATCCGGTAGTTTGTCACTAGTTGCAGATGCCCTGCATAATTTGAGTGATGCAGGAGCAATAGTCATTGCTGTAATCGCTAGAAAAATAGGCAATAAGAATGCGAATGAGAGCATGACCTATGGCTATAAGCGCGCTGAGATTCTGGGTGTTCTCATTAATAGCACAACGTTAATTGTCATTGGCCTCTATCTGATCTATGAGGCTTTTAACAAATTCTTTAATCCGACACCTATTGATGGTTGGATAGTGTTTTGGGTGGCTGGATTTGCTTTAGTTATTGATATTGGGACGGCATTTCTAACCTATTCTGCTGGGGCTAGGGAAAATATGAATATTCGAGCGGCGTTTATTCACAACGTATCCGATGCGCTGGCTTCTGTTGCGGTGATTGTCGCCGGTGTCATGATTATTCTTTATCAACTGTATGTCGTGGATGTTATTGCGACGATAGCCATATCTGTCTACGTTATTTATCACGGTATAGTATTGCTAAAAAAATGCATTTTGATTCTCATGCAGGCAGTCCCGGAGGGGATCAGTATTAATGACATCAAATGTACTTTGAATGATATTGAAGGGGTTGATCAGGTAGAGCATGTGCATGTTTGGCAGCTGGATGAAAATAGGTTGTTTTTTGAAGGACATTTATCTTTAAGGGGGACTGATCGAGCTACCATTAAATCGGCGGTTAGGTCAGCATTAAAACAGAATTTCGGAATTACTCATTGCACTATAGAAGAAATATAGGTGAGGAATATGAGAGTTTATTCCTGAGGTTTAAGGCCCACGTCACTGCAACCAAATGCAGTGACGTGGGGTACGATAAATCGCTAACCCCCATGAATACTGATCTCTATAAATATTCCTGACATGCCGAAAGCATTATCAGGGTATTTTCTCTTCACTTTATGGATACTAAAACCTCAATGTGTGGCTATTGCACTCTCAATAGCAAACCGGCTCGAAAGGGCTTTTCAAGTTGATTCACGCAACCGCGATGAGTGGCTTATCACTTAGTTGTATAGATAAATAAGGAGAAATGCCTGGCAAAAGAAAAAATGAAAGTAGTAGTACTGTCTAAAGCGTGAAAACGAAACCCTGTCGTACCCATCCGGGAATTGGCATTGTTGGTTATGCCGCTATTCAGGTTTTGTGGGAGTGGTGTCCCGTGACGTTAGCAATCAGTTATTGAAATTGCTTCTCCATCCACTGTGGTGGCTGGACAGTCATAAACACTGACCGAAACTTTAACACCGCACTGTTCCAGCTTGAAGACGACTGTTCTGAACGGTCGCACGTCTGTTCCATAGGGCAATTTGTCCGTTCAGAACAGTCGTCTTAGGCGAAGAACGGACAACAAGCCTGACCGGAACGATTAGACACAAACGAAGCTATCTATAACGCACGATCAATTTTTTTGCTTCAATGCCGGTAATACTTAGCTGTCGGCTGATTGGCATTAGATTGATGCATCAATAAATACTTGAAGATTATTTCCTTCGGCCTTGAAAGGTTAACTAACGACTCAGCATATCTTCTTTTTCGAGAATGTGAACACGCTTTAATTCTCGACGAGGAGTTGTCTGTGAAAGATCTCAATTATCAATTAAAGGATTTATGTCAGCGCAATCAAGATGGCAGTCGCGCCACACAAGCTGAACGCTTTCAGTTGTTACAAACGATGGCGAATCATCTTAATGAATTGGGCTATCGGCGAATGGAGGCGAAATCTCTCAAGCCTAAGCATGTCGATGCTTTGGTCACCAAATACCTCGAAGAAGGGCTGACTCCCGGTACGATCAAAAATCGTCTTGCAGCGTTGCGTTGGTGGGCTGAAAAAATCGGTAAGCAAAATGTAGTTGCTAAGGACAATGCCTATTACGGCATTGACTCTCGGGTCTTTGTCACTAACGTGTCGAAAGCGCGTGACCTGGATCAGGAGCTGCTCGAAAAAATCAGCGATCCACATTTAAGAATCAGCCTGGAACTGCAAAAAGCCTTTGGCCTGAGGCGGGAAGAAGCAATTAAGTTCAGTCCGGACTACGCAGACCGAAATACCTACATTCGTTTGAAATCTACCTGGTGTAAAGGAGGGCGGGCACGAGAAATTCCTATTCGAACCGACGAGCAGCGGGATGTTCTCCGGCGGGCACGATTGGTAGCCGGGAAAGGTTCATTGATTCCATCCCACCTGATGTATGTTCAGCAAATGCGCCTCTATGAACGTGAGACGCAAAAGGCAGGGCTATCCAAGTTGCATGGTTTGCGTCACCGCTATGCGCAAGAGCGATATTACGAACTCACCGGAAAGCAGGCACCCGCCTGTGGTGGCCCATCTAGCAGTGAACTCACTGAAGAAGAACGCGCGAATGATCAGGTGGCTCGCTGGGCGATTTCTCAGGAGCTCGGTCATGAGCGTGAGCAAATCACGGCGGTGTATCTCGGGCGGTAAGCAATCATTCAGGAGTTACGCTCAACGGGCGCTGCCCTGGCCGCTGGGCCTTCCCGCCCTCGCCGGTAGCAGGGGTTGCAGCAGCACTGCAACCCCTTTGAGAGGGTGAGAATGATCAATCGCATCAAGGACTACTCGGCTCATGCCTGCGTTCCTCCTTGACGCTGAAACCTCATGACGAATCACACTGTGGCTATTGCAGTCTCAATAGTACCCGGCAGTTACGCTGCCAATCAATCGGTATGGCCCGAAAACGTTACAAGCAACTGCTGATACGTTAGCCAGTTATACCACCCCTACGGGAGAAATGATTTCCCGTAGGGACATATTTCTCTTGTTCATTCAACGATGAGGAGAAAGATGATGGAGTACCTGGAAATGCGAGGTGCAGTGAAACTCAAAGCCAATGCCGATAAAGCTGTTGTGCGATCCGTTCTCAGTAAGTTGCGAGAAACCGAGTTTGTCGATGCAGGCTATATCGATATAGGCATTGAGGAAAATACCCTGAGTATCAGTGCCGAAGGCACAATTGTTAATTTGCATCTAAATTTGACCCGGCTTTTGCACCGAATATTGACCCGCCTAATACGGCCGATTATGGCCTAAACAATTCTGTTATTACCAGTCTTCCTTTCCCTCTGTTGTGTGGT
>NZ_VRKW01000017.1 GCF_009746715.1 Ketobacter sp. MCCC 1A13808 | reverse complement strand
GTACAGAGGCTGCTGAATTAGTTGATATGATTCAGCGTTATCAGAATGATACGGAAATTCTGCAAAAAGATAAGTGGAAAAGCCGGCCCACGCGCTACCGCTTTTTTGAAAATCTGATCCACCTATTTAGTCCGCTAATATAGCGTAATAAAATTAAACCAAGGAATTGCAATGGGCACTAGGGAATGCTGGAATTCTGGAGAATGATTTCCAGTGCCGTGTCATAGAACGCGCTGATCAAATTTGAAAAAGACAGTTGGAACGGATAAATCATATAGACATCGATCGATTGCAGTTCCCATTCGGGCAAGACCGGCACAATCACCCCTTCTTTCAATTCGCCGGAACAGATTATCTGTTTCGGCATAATGCCGACACCCAGACCCCGGAGTATGTAATCTTTGCTTATTTGAAAATTATTAACTCTGGCCCTGACCATTGGCGAGATATCGTAGCGTTTTTTGCCTTTGGTAAGAGTCGATTTTCGTGGCTGTCCATAATAGTCGAAATCGATGAAAGGCAGTTTGTTCAGTTGTGAAGGCACCGTCAACGGCTCGGCAAGCCCGTCCACGAATTCTTTCGAAGCGCAAAGAAAGCAATCCAACTCGAAGGCTTTGCGGGCAATGAGTGTCGAACTTTGCAGAGGCCCGATACCGAATACGACATCGTACCCATCCTTAATGGGATGCACCATTTCGTCCACCAAGCGAAGCTCAAGCTGGGATTTGGGATAACGCTGCAAAAAACTCCCTCCTACCCGCGCCGCATAATCAATTCCCATGAATATGGGCAGGGCTGCCCTTAGCTCCCCCTGAGGCTCCTGTTTGTTGCCTTCTATCAAGGCGCTCACATCATTTGCTTCAGCCAGTATCTTGAGACTGTGGCTGTAGACTTGCTGTCCGATGTCAGTCACTGTTATCTGGTGGGTGTTTTTGCGTAATAATTTAACCCCCAGATCCGATTCCAGCTTGCTGATCTTGCGGCTCACGGTTGATTTCGGCATGCCGAGCAAAGTGGCCGCCTTTGAGAGGTTACGACATTCCACCAGCTTGCCGAAGACAATCAAGGCATCCAGATTAAAATTCAAATTTTGTTTCATAGCCCAGATAGCTCAATCAGTTTGTTTGGTGTGTTTTGGCTGTTCCATTTATGCAACAGCGTGTTGATATTTAATCTCTATTTCCGATTATGACGCAAGTGTACTATAAGCAGCACACCTACAGGCACAGACAACATAATAAGAAGGGGGACCCTATGAGTAGGGAGCCACTCATCACAAAACCGGAATCCGGTTACTGGACTGATGCTTACCCGGAGCTGGGGCGCGGTCCAATATCACTGGACGATTGTGTCTCACCGGAATTCTATGAGAAGGAGCGTGAGCATATATTTAAAAAAAACTGGTTGTATGTCGGCCGGGTGGAACAGTTACCGAAACCGGGAAGTTACTTTACCCGTGAGCTGAAAGTGCTGGATACCTCCGTTTTAATCGTAAAGGGAAACGACGAGGTTGTTAGGGCATTCCATAACATTTGTCCCCATCGCGGCAACAAACTGATGTGGAAGGATGACCCCTTTCTGGAAACCGAAGGCACTGCTCCGCGTTTGTATTGCCGTTTTCACGGTTGGCGTTATAACCTTGATGGGTCATTGATTTCCCCTACGCGAAAGGATTTGCTGCTGGATTTCGAGCCCGGCAGTTGCTCTGTCCCCCTGATTCAGTGCGAGGTGTGGGAAGGGTTTATTTTTATTAACCTGAATCGTGATAATACGGAATCGGTGAAGGATTTTTTAGGCGAGTTCGCCAGCGGGGTGGAAGGCTACCCATTTAAGGGGCCGCACCAGGTTTATAAGTTCAGAGCCGAGATACAGTGTAATTGGAAAATTTTTATGGACGGCTTCGCTGAGAGCTACCATGGACCCTATCTGCACGCCGGTACGTTCAAAGCACTATCCCAGCTTGCCCAGCTTGATTCACCGAATCCCTACACCGACGCGCTGGCTTTTGATTTGAAAGGACTGCACCGGATGTTTTCTTTTTACGGTGAACCCTCAAAGCAGACGCCGTATTCGTTACCGATTGAACAATTAGCGCAATCCGGCGCTGCAGGCCCCTGGAATAAAAAAGCCATTGCGACACCATTACCCAAAGGTTTAAATCCGACGCGATCAGATACCTATGGTTTCGATTCATTCCAGTTTTTTCCCAATTTTGTTTTGATCTTTTCCTCCTCCGGGTTTACCACCCATGCGCATTGGCCGACCGGCCCGCATTCACATATCGTCGAGGTCGATATGTATTTCCGGCCACCGACCACCCATCGGGAAAGAATTGCGCAGGAGCTCACGGTCTCTTTTCTTAATGATGTTCTGTTGGAGGATTCCAGTCCGCTTGAAGGCATGCAGGCCATGTTGAATAGCGGGGCGCTGAAAGAATTTCATGCCAATGATGAAGAGATTCTGGTACGGCATCTGCACAAAGTGGTGCAGGATTACGTCGCTGCTGCAGAGCGGGAAAAACAAAAGGAACCAAGTGTATGAGCGGATTACTGCCTGAGGCATTCAAGGATCTGGAATATTTGGTTCCGGAGTGGTCCATAAGAGACGGACACCAACGCTATGTTAAGCGCGTCAATAGCAGCATAGAGGAGTTACGCGCATTCTATGATGTTATGTTTCCCCGTGGGCAAGCGGCGATAGACTTTATTGATCAATTTGAATATAGCGAAGCGCTGACGGAGGACGTTTCCAATTTGCGTGATTTGCTTTATACCCTGATCACGGTGGCCATTGCCGTGGAGGTTTGGCGGCAACCCCGGGTAAGAAATTCCGCTAATACCATCCTGACCCGATTGGCTTAGGGGCGGTTATTCTGTTTCTTTGAGGTGGGCATTATGGCGCTAAAAATAATAAACAAAACGCCGCATATCGGCAGTGAAATAGACGCCGATATTGACACGCTACTCAGCGGCTCTGAATCACAGAACATACGCAATATCCTTGAACAGCGCGGTGTGATCTATTTTCGTGGACTGGATTTTAACGACCAGCAACAGGTTGCTTTTGCCAAAACCTTAGGTCAGACAGTGGCCTCGGAAGGTGAGGACGGCATTTATAAAATCTCACTGGATGAAGCGGTCAATGCTCGTGCGAAATATTTGCAGGGATCGCTTTTTTGGCATTTTGACGGCTCGTTGCAACCTTATCCCAATCTGGCAGCATTGTTGAGAGCCATACAGCTTTCCGATAGCGGTGGACAAACCGAATTTTGCAACACGTACAGCGCCTATGAACAACTATCCGATCAAGACAAAAGGAACCTTGAGCACCTGCGTGTGGTGCACAGTGCTGAGCGATCACAGTATTACGTCACCCCGGAAATGAGTTACGAAGAAGTCAAATTGTGGCAGCAGTCACCAACCAAATCCTGCCCTCTGGTATGGAGGCATAAGTCCGGACGTAAATCATTATTGGTTGGTGCAACGGCGGATTATGTAGAGGGGTTTGGCGTGGAAGAAAGCCGCGCTTTGCTCGCCCGTCTGCGTGATTGGTGCACACAGGAAAAGTTTGTTTATCGACATGAGTGGCAGCGGGGTGATCTTCTTATCTGGAGTAATACCGGAACCTTGCATAGGGCTTTACCCTATGAAATGGGCAGTGGTCGCCTGATGCACCGAACCATTCTGGCTGGCGAAGAAGCGTTGCTCTGACATCGGCCCGTTGCGGGAACTATAGGAAATCGCCGTGTGTTGGAAGTAGAGACCGAACATCGAGAAATAAGCATCAGAATAGAATGCAAAACTTAAGAAATGACCAGGAGAGGGAAAAATGAATAAACCGGACAGTATGCGTATTCCCCCGATTACTCATGATCAGTGGACGGACGAAGTGCGCGATATTTTGAGCGCATTTTCGGAGACATTCGGTAGGCTCGGCTTGGGTGGTGATGAAAGCGAGAAAGATAATTTGTCGCCGGTGCTTTCTTGCGTTTTGCAGCACCCCGCGCTGGCTAGGGTATTCTTCCCCTTTGCCCGTTATTTGCTGATGGAAACCACCCTGGATAATCGGGTTCACGAATTAATTGTGTTACGGGTTTCATGGTTGTGGCGCTCGGAGTATGAGTGGGCGCAACACTCGATGATGGCGGTTAATAACGGTGTGTTTTCGCAAGCGGATATAGAAAGGATCACTCAAGGGGTGAATGCCGGACCCTGGTCCGAGCAAGAGACCCATTTGCTGAGTGCAATCGATCAGCTGAGGGAATCAACCCGCATTGATAATCAACTGTGGGATGCGCTGGCAGGTCATTTTGATCGTAAACAACTTATCGATATTATTTTTCTTATTGGTGGCTATATCCTGGTAGGCATGTATCTAAATACGTTTGGTGTTCCTCTTAAGGACGGCATGAAAGGGTTTGACCAGCAGTCAACCGGGGGGCAGGAATAATGAATACGGCGAGTTCAGAGCCACTTTATTATGACCCTTACAAAGAAGAAATCTGGCAAGACCCTTATCCTGTCTTTCGTCGCTTGCGAAACGAGGCGCCGGTTTACTACAACGAGGAATACGACTTTTATGCCGTCAGTCGTTACGACGATGTGGTGAAAGGCATGCGAGATGCGAAGACCTTCAGTTCTGCAAGGGGTAACGTTCTGGAAATAATCAAGTCCGGGTTTGAGTTTCCACGCGGTATTTTTATTATGGAAGATCCGCCGAGTCATACGGTGCATCGCAATGTTTTGTCGATGTTGTTCTCACCAAAAAACATGAGCGTGCTGGAACCGAAGATCCGCGAGTTCTGTAAATTCTGTCTGGACCCGTTCAAACCAGGCGATCGTTTCGATTTTGTCGGGGATTTGGGGGGGCAGGTGCCAATGCGTGTAATCGGAATGCTGCTGGGAATACCGGACGCTGATTTGCAGGGGGTGCGCGAGATGACCGACGCCAAAATCCGCTCTGAAGCCGGCAAGCCGATGGACGCAGCTACCAGTTTTTCCGACGGTGAAGACTTTGCAGAGTATATCGACTGGCGCATGGAGCATCCGTCGGACGATATTATGACGCAATTGCTTAACACAGAAATCAAGGATGAAACCGGTATCACTCGCAAGCTCAGCCGTGACGAAATCCTGGGTATGGTGACCTTGATGGCGGCTGCTGGCAATGAAACCACCGGGCGTCTGCTAAGCTGGGTTGGTAAAACCCTGGCGGAACACCCGGATCAGCGTCGTGATGTGGCGGATAATCCGGAGTTGATACCGGACATGATTGAAGAAGTGTTGCGTTTTGAACCTCCGGGCGCGCACGCGGCCCGCTACGTTACACGAGACGTAGAAATAGAAGGTATCCTCATTCCCGAGGGCAGCTCGGTTGATTTTATTCTGGCTTCCGCCAATCGTGACGAAACCCGCTTTGAGGACGGTGACACCTTTGATATCTATCGTCGGAAACAGACCCACGTGACGTTTGGCACAGGAATTCACACCTGCATCGGTATGGCGCTCGCGC
Source organism: Ketobacter sp. MCCC 1A13808 (assembly GCF_009746715.1). Classification (NCBI taxonomy): domain Bacteria; kingdom Pseudomonadati; phylum Pseudomonadota; class Gammaproteobacteria; order Pseudomonadales; family Ketobacteraceae; genus Ketobacter; species Ketobacter nezhaii. Next base: position 72,431 of record NZ_VRKW01000017.1, on the reverse strand, counting down.
GGCTGGAAACGCGCATCGCCGTAGAAGAAATATTCAAGCGCTTCAAGGAGTGGGATGTGGATTACCCCAGTGCGGTTTTTTCCTCAACTACCTCTGTTCGAGGTTGGGATTCCTTTCCGGTAGTGATCCGTTAGCTCGCTTATCCCGTTCAAACAACATGCCGGGGATTATCAATTGCTAATTTCAGTTGCGCAATTTCCAGCAAGGTCGAGGTTAGCCGGGTATCGAACGCAATCTCATCTTGCTGGATTTGGTCGCATAGCCGTTGATTGATCTCGCTGCAAGCCTGTTGTGTCTGCTCTTCGGTCGTAGGGATAACCGTTGCACTTGCGCATTCGGGTAACCGTGTCCATAGTAAAATCCGCTCTTGCATGACAAATTGATTTGCTTGCAACAGCTCCCGCTGCACGATCGCAAGCACGTTGCCAGCAACCCGCCGGTAAAACGCATCGGCTTTCGCATCGGTCACCGGTTCACGCAAATACGATTCCACTGCATCCAACAATTCAATTCGGGTCGGTCGGTTCAATGGCATTCGGTTTGCTCCGCTATGGCGTGCAAGATCTGCATCATATCGTATTCGGTTTCCGCCACCCGTCGGCCGATGGCAGCGCGTTCGACGCTGCGCACCTGGCCGCGCAAATGGGCATACGCCTGATATTGACAGATTACGCCCCACTTCAGATTGGCGAACAGTTCCCAGTAGCGCACCCGGTTTGCGTCAATCTCCTGGCCTGAAAGCGTGGCATAACACTGGAACAGATCGTTGCGCTCGCCGAACCCCCCGACCGGCTTGTGCGGTCTGCTGAAGCGCCAGGCCCGGCAACAAAGCCAACCGATGTCTTCCATCGGATCACCCAGATGACACAGCTCCCAGTCCAGTACGCCGTTCAAACCGGCTTTCGTCACCAGCAAATTGCCCAGACGAAAATCCCCGTGTACTAACGCCGGCGCAGGGCAAGCCGGGATGTGGCGTTGTAACCAGTGGAACGCCAAGCTGAAAACCGGCAGGGCCTCGCCAAAACTCAAATGCAGTTTTTGCAGTTCTTCCAATTGCGTAGCGGCGTCCTGCAGCGGTAGAAAGTTGACTCGGGACAGCGGTGTCTGATGAATGCGAACCAGTGCCTGAGCGCAATGCGCACTCAAGCGGTCGCGGGCGGCGGCGTAGTCTTCGGATTTCAGTATGCGCGGGGCCAGGGATTCGCCTTCCAGCGCTTCCATCAGGTAACCGTTACCCAGCTGCGGATGTTTTTCAAAAATATGCAGCACCGTTGCCACCGGTGCCCCGTTTTCCCCTGCGGCCCGCTGCGCTTTTGCTTCCGCCGTTTTACCCACACCGGTAATGAACTGATCGGACCCGGCGTCCAGGCGCAGAATCAGATTTCGGGCACGGTCGTTGTGATACAGGGCAACAAACCAGGTGGCAGCGGATGCACCGCCGGTTAGCTTGTGACACTCTCCGAAGTGAATCTCTCCGCTGAATAATGCGGCACAGGCGGGGTGCAATGCGCGTTGGATCTGATGGCTGTTCATGCTTAGCAGGCCTTACCAACGGGTTCGTCATTCATTATCTGATCCAGATATTCCGACATGCCATAACCCACCATGCCATCGCACTCAAAGCGGGTCATGGCTTCGGTTATCCGGGTGGTGCGCCATTCCCCTGTGTTGGTCTGGCGGCGGTTACGCAGAGGAATCAAGGCCAGAGATTGGCCGCTGATCTGATAACGTCGCCCGCTTACGGTGGTGATTGTTGCAGTCTGGGATTGGGCCTGCAGGCGGGAATCCAATGTGGATTCCAGCTCGGCGGTGTCTATCAGGTCGTATTGTTGGGGGCCTCCATTGCGACAATCGTACACCATGCCCCAAATATGCTGACGACCGCTGGCCATGGTGACGATGGAAATATTGATCGCCAGCTGGTCGCTGAAGACCATCGGCAACCAGCGGTACCAATATAGATTCTGCCAGTAACGCGGACCCCAGGAATGATCGCGCAGTCCGAAGCCGTTGAGGTCGAACTGCTCATCGCCAATCCCAACCTGGCCGTTGCCGCGCATGTGCTGCTCGTAGTGCCCGCGGGCGAAAGCTTCATCCGGAGCTTCCTCGATCGGCTTGCCGTTGTTGTCCACGGCCTCACCACCATACACCGGAGTAAACCCCTGAAAGGTCAGGTCCAGTTTGGCGTGTACGTGGGGATTATCAGCAAAGGCCTGCTTCGGGTTTTCCATCGCCTGCGGGTCTGCTAATACACAGACCTCACCGGTGTAGGTCACCCGCAAGGTGTGAAGAGGCTTAATGACATCAAAGGCCATTCCACCGGCATTGAGTGCGTCGTTGTTGTCAATGGCGGCGCGCCGAAACATGAATGCAACCCGGCCGTCGGGCAGATAAAAGCAGAAGGACATTTCTGCGTGGCCTTCATTGGGGCGATTTCCCAAGCGGAACCAGCCGCCGATCTTTTGCTGGTGATCGAACAGGTTAAAGTACATGCTTTCATTAAAATTGTGTGCTTTTTCAATGGGGTGCATACCTTCGTCTTGCGCTCGCAAGCGGATGGATGCTTTTTGGCTGAGGTCCATAAAGGGGTTCCTTATTTTTGTTGTTGTTCGCCTGGAGCGTGACCAGTTGGTCATATTAACGCAAGCAGTTGACAATGTTAAGGGCTCGAACGATCAGGTCAAAAATCAGCCAGACAGAAGTCATCTCTTTGCTATACTGATATTCACCAATTAAGTACCCGTAGTTTTAATGGTGAGAGACCTGTCATTGCAGATTCGAATCTGGCTTTGTTCATCCCTTTTTGCATTCGCTTTATGTCTGTCGTCGACATGGACGAGCGGCCGCACTGTTTCCATTCATGTGGTGGATCAGCAGGGGGCGCCAGTGCCTAACGCTGTGATTATGTTGCCCGACGCAGTGCCTGCGCCGATTGCCCCTAAACCGGCCGTGATGGACCAGGTTGAAAGGCAATTCCGGCCCTATGTTCTGACGGTCGGCCGGGGCACGAGTGTGAGCTTTCCCAACAGCGATAATATCCGCCATCACGTGTATTCGTTTTCGTCCCCCAAGGTCTTCGAGTTAAAGCTGTATGCCGGCAAACCGGAAGCGCCGATTCTGTTTGATCGACCGGGCATAGTGGTGCTGGGCTGCAATATACACGACGGCATGGTGGGTTATATTGTTGTCAGCGAGGGCGCGGTGTGGGCGCAGACCGATGAGCAAGGCATCACCACACTGGAGCTGCCCGACGAGGCCACCGAAGTGCGAGTTTGGCATCCGCAACAGAAGGGCAATCTAGCGGCGCTCACCCCGATACTGGTTCCGGATTCACTGCCGGACGACCGGTTTCGTATGCCGTTAACGTTGCGGGCTTCCGAGACACCCGAATCGAAGCCCGATGCCGGTCACAGTTTCAAATATAACCGCTTCAAACGTTATGGCAGCTAAACCGCTTCGCGCAAGAATATTAAAGTTCGTTATCGGGCCACTGCTCGCGGTGACGCTGGCGTTTGGGATTTCAGTTTGGGTGTCAACGTCCCACCATGCGCGGGTTCAGATTGAAAGCGATCTGAATGTTGCTGAAAGTGTACTGAAACAGATGTTGCAAAGTCGCGAGCAGCAACTGGTTTCGTCTGCCGAAGTGTTAACCGCGGATTTCGGGTTTAAACAGGCTGCTGCCAGCGCGGATGAGGCCACGATAAAAAGCGCCTTGTTGAACCAGGGTAATCGCATTGGCGCCGACCTGATGGCGTTGTTGTCGTTGCAGGGTGACTTGATTGCATCGAATCTGGACGCCGAGGTTGTGGGTTTTGATACCGCAGATGTTGTGGAGCGCACCCTGAATCACGGCGGGCTGACGCGGCACCTTTATCTAAACGGCAAGCTATACCAGGTTATTTTGTTGCCGGTGAAAGCGCCCGTTGCGATAGCGGTTGCGATGATTGGTTTTGAAATAAACCAGGCGCTGGCAAACGAACTGAAAGCGTTGACGCTTCAGGATGTGAGCTTTGTTTCTGTCGGCGTGCCTTCCATTACGACATTGCCCGCTGAGTCGCTTGCGGGGGTAGTGAGCCATGCAGCAAAATCCGGTGAACCGATTGCATTGCCCATTTTGGTTCGTCCACAATTTGCTTCCCGGTACTTTCCCCTGAATGATGGTGGCCGGGATCCGATTACGGTTTATTTGTCTGCCTCGGTATCAGATGCCTTCAAAAATTTTGATTTGTTGCAGTTGGAGATTATTGCGATTGCCATGGTCGCCTGCCTGTTAGCACTGCTTGGGTCGGCGGTGATGGCTCGCAATCTGGCTAAACCGCTCAGCCGCCTGGCCAGAACTGCATCGGATATTGCTGCAGGTGACTATCGAAAAAATGTCGAGATAGAAAGTGGTGTAACCGAGATTTTGGAACTGTCTGATGCCTTCAATAGTATGCAGATCGATCTGGCGGAAAGGGAAGCCAGAATCGTGCATCAGGCCCATCATGACCCGCTTACGAACCTAATTAATCGTCAGTACATTATTACCCTGCTACGGGACGCGTTAGACGGGGCTGGTAACGATAATTTCGCCGTGATCTGCCTGAATATTCTGGATTTCAGGGTGGTTAATGACACCTTCGGGCATGTGGTGGGTGATCAGTGTCTGCAACAAATTGGACAGCGGTTGATGAATCTGCCGGTTTCAAATTGCCTGGCTGCGCGGCTGGGAGGCGATGAATTTCTGGTGGCGCTGAATCTGGATTGCAGTCTGGAGCGCGCAGCAGAATATTTGCTGGAAGCACTGTCGCAACCGTATAACATTCACTCGCTGGAAATCACTCTGCGTTTTTCAATGGGGGCGGCACTGGCACCCAAAGACAGCACACAAGCCGACGAACTAGTGCAGAAAGCCAGTATTGCTTTGGATATGGCGCGTCGTGAACAACTCTCAATGGCCATCTATGAGCAACAACTGGAAGAGGAACATCTAACGCGCTTGCGCTTGTTGGCCGATCTGAAAACGGCATTGGCTGATAACGATGGTCAGTTACAAATGCACTATCAGCCTAAAATATTCAGTAGTACGATGCAGGCAACGCGTTTTGAAGCGTTGATCCGCTGGATTCATCCCCAACAAGGTTTTGTGCCGCCGGATTTGTTTATTCCTTTTGCCGAACAGGCGGGTTTGATTGGTGCGGTAACCGATTGGGTGGTGGAAGCCGTGGTCATCCAGATTGCGCAATGGCACCAGCAGGGATTCAACGCGCAGGTGGCAATTAACCTGTCGGCAAAAGACTTATCGCGCCCGCATTTGCTGGACCATATTAATCGCTTGTTGGTGCAAAATCAGCTGCCCGCGAATTCACTGTCCTTCGAAATTACTGAAAGTGAAATAATGCGTGATCCGGAAGAGGCGAACCAGCTGTTATTGAAATTCCGTAAAAACGGATTTGAACTGGCAATCGATGATTTTGGTACCGGCTATTCATCGTTGTCGCAGTTAAAACACATGCCGGTAACTGAGCTGAAAATCGATAAAAGCTTTGTGTTGCAATTAGCGAATCTGGAAAACGATAAAATCATCGTGCAGTCCACCATTAGCCTGGCTCACAGCTTTAATCTGAAGGTGGTGGCAGAAGGTGTGGAAGATGAAGCCTCGTTGGCGCTTCTGCGTAGCTGGGGCTGTGATTGGATTCAGGGGTTCTTTATTAGCAAACCGCTGCCTGCAAAAGAGGTCCTGCCCTGGGTAAATAATTATTCACAGAGCATAGATCCCACTCTCCAGCGCGCAACAACGCAAGGCCTTAAAAAGACTGGTCTATAATCAACGAATGTTGGCTTTTTTTGGACTCTGGAATGCCTTTACCCGTTATCCCGGCAAAACCTTCGATTTTAGTGTGTCTGTGTTCCGTGCTATGTCTGTATGCGGGCGAATCCGCCTTTGCCGGTCAGGGCAAATTGCAGGAGACTGCCGGTGTCACGCAGGTGGAAGGCAGTGGTGGGGGAGGTTTGGTGCCCTGGGCCACGTTGAGTGGCTACGATTCCCGCGACGAAACCGCGTCCGCTGTATTTATGAGCCGGGCCAGCCTGGACGATTACCGTCTGCAAATGTTTGGCGCCAGCGTGAGCCTGTACGACCGGGTGGAAGTCAGCTTGGCGCGGCAAACGTTTGAACTGCGCGATATCCCCTTCGGCCAGCGCGAGATTAACCAACAGATATTGGGTGTGAAAGCCCGCATCGCCGGGGATGTGGTGTACTCGTCGATGCCGCAGATCAGTGCCGGAGTTCAATACAAGGAATTACAGGACGATTTTATTGCCACGGCGGCGGGTGCAGACGATAGCGATCACGGTACCGATTTTTATGTCGCCGCCACCAAGGCGCATTTGGGTGTGTTATTTGGTTATAACCTGGTATGGAATGCAACGCTACGCGCAACCAAAGCCAATCAATTCGGTTTGTTGGGCTTCGGCGGTGATCGCAATGACGATTATGAAATCATGGCTGAAGGGTCGTTGGCGGTTTTACTCAGCCGCAAGTTTGCGTTGGGGGCCGAATACCGGCAAAAGCCGGATAATCTCAGTTTTGCCGAAGAGCAAGACGCATACGATGTCTTTGTGGCTTATATTCCCAATAAACATTTCAACATTACCGGTGCCTGGGTCAACCTGGGTTCCATTGCCGGGGCGAACGATCAAAGCGGTGCCTATCTATCATTAACCGGGTATTTGTGGTGATCAGAATGAAAAAAACAATTCAAGCCATTATGAAAACGGCCATCCTGATATCAGGCGCGCTGTTGTTATCCGCGTGTCAGTCGGTGCAAAATGAAACCACGCTTTATGACGAGCTGGGGGGGTTACCGGCAATCGAAAAGATTGTTGATGGTTTTATTTATGAGGTGGGCTTCGATGAGCAGATTGTGCAGCATTTTGAACAGACGGATCTGGATCGTTTTCGCAGCAAACTGATAGAACAGATATGCGAAGTCAGTGACGGCCCCTGCCAATACAGTGGTGATTCTATGCTGGATGTCCATGCCAATATGGATATCAACGAATCCGAGTTCAATCGCACAGTGGATCTACTGATCATGTCCATGGAAAAACACGGCATTCCCCAAACGACGCAGAATAAGTTGCTGTCCAGGCTGGCGCCGCTAAGGCCCGATATCATTTACCATTAGGTGAAACCCGGTATCGAAAATCACCATGGCGGATAATCAAACGCTAGTTGAATAATGCCCGATAAGACAGCGCTTCGCTCAGATGGACTTTGCTGATCTGCTCCGCTTGTGCCAGATCTGCCAGAGTGCGGGCCACCTTCAAAATTCGGTGATAGCCTCGGGCTGAGAGGCCCAGCCGGTTGACGGCTTGTAACGCAAAGCCGCTATCGGCGTCACTCAGCTGACAAAATGCATTCAGTTGTTTCGAGTTCAAATCGTGATTGGCACAACCTTGGCGTTGCAACTGAATCGCTCGCGCGCAGGTCACGCGATCACGCACCTCGTCGCTGGACTCCCCATGCTCCGGCTTTTGCAAATCACTGATGGGCAGGGCATCGACCTGGATGTGCATATCGATACGATCCAGTAGCGGGCCGGATAGTTTGCTTTGATACTTGCTGCAACATTGTTGTGGGTTGGTGCAACCTTCTGGCGGCTGTTTCGGATGGCCACACGGGCACGGATTCAATGCTGCGATTAATTGAAAATTAGCCGGATACACGACCTGCTGCGCCGCCCGGGAGATGGCAATTTCACCGGTCTCCAGTGGCTCCCGAAGCACTTCCAGCACTTTGCGCGGAAACTCAGGAAATTCATCCAGAAATAAAACCCCGTTATGGGCTAATGAAATTTCGCCGGGCTTGGGGTTGCTGCCGCCACCGGCCAGCGCAACGCTGGAGGCGGTATGATGGGGTGTCCGAATCGGACGTTGGAATAGCGGTTTCGGGTTGTATTGCGAGACAGAGTGAATGGCGGCGGTTTCCATGGTCTCCGCTTCTGTCATGGGCGGCAATATGCCCGGCAGTCGGGCCGCGAGCATGGATTTCCCGGCCCCCGGCGGCCCCATCATCAGTAAATTGTGCTTGCCTGCGGCCGCCACCTCCAGTGCTCTGCGCGCCAAATGCTGACCTTTTACATCAGCCAGATCCGGATAGCGGGACCACAAATCGTTTTCAACGTCCATACAGCGCGGGTGCGGGCTTAGCAACGCGGGGTTTTTCAGCCGACTGCATACCTGTAACAAGTGATCGCATGGATAGATCTGGCTGCTGGCGGGCAGTGCTGCCTCTGCTGCGTTACGCTGCGGAACAAACAACCCCAGCTTTGCTGCGGTGGCGGCAATGGACGCGGTCAACACCCCTTCCACGGGACGAAGCTCCCCAGACAGCGCCAGCTCCCCGATAAATTCGAACGGCTCGACGCTGGCCAGGGCAATTTGCTCTGAAGCTGCCAGAATACCTACAGCGATGGGCAGATCAAAGCGGCCACCGTCTTTGGGCAAGTCGGCGGGAGCAAGGTTAATGGTGATACGGCGTTGGGGAAAATCAAAACCGGCATTGAGGATGGCACTGCGGACCCGTTCTTTGCTTTCCCGCACGGCTGCATCCGGTAATCCCACCATATTAAAGGCGGGCAATCCGTTTGAAAGATGAACTTCGACTGTTACCTGAGGGGCATTCATACCCACACGGGCGCGGGTTTGTACGATGGCAAGTGGCAAAGGTAAATCCTTGAGTCAATATTACATATAGACACGACCATGTTAAAAATCAGCGCGGACAGGTCAGCTTCAGATCACATTGATTCGGAACAGGACTAGCCGGTTGTTTGCCGCCTTCCAGCACCGTTTGCATTTCCAGAAGGGTGTTCTGAATGGCCGGTGTATTCGGGCTGAGCCTGTTTGCACATTGCGCCGCCTGCACGGCAAGCGTCGGGCAGTCCAATGCGTCCAGGGTATAGGCAAAGTTATTCCAGCCTTCGGCAAATTCAGGATCCAGCTTCAGTAGCGCCAGGAAGCGCGTTTTGGCGTCCCGGGGCTTATCTTTCTGCAGTAGGTAATTGCCCATAGCAAACTGTGTCATGGGTCGTTCCGGCCAGCGTTTAACCGCAGCGGCATACGCCGGGTATGCGGCTCCTTCCGGCCCGGTTGCCTCCAGGTCCGACGCGGCTTTCAGAAAGGCTAAGGGCGTTGCTGTCGCCGGTATTTGGTGCGCGGGTAAAATGACGCGGCCCCAGCGTTGGCTGCGTAACCAGGTGGTGTTGAACAAGCGCATTCCGGTGATCAGTCGTGGATGCTCGCCGGAGCGTAGAATGAAACTGCGGGTATCCAGGTCAAAGCCGACGACGACGGCAAAATGCCACTTTTTATACCAACTGACTCCGAGGTTCTGAAGTGTGACCACCGGGTGTCCGGCTGCCACTTCCAGCATCAGGTCTTCCGGGGTGTTTACGGGATAACTGATAAAGCCTTGGCGGCGGATTGCCGCGTCCATTTCGGCGGGAAAGCTGCCGTTGGCATCGGGGGTGAAGACGGTGGGTGCCAGACGTTGCGGCGTTATATCGGCGCCATAGTAGTTCATTACCATGGCTAAAGAGGCGGGGCCACATTGATAATCGTCCTGCAACAAAAAAGGGGTCGCGGCTATTTCCGCGTGATTCAGGCCGGTTATTCGTTGCGAATCCAGCGTGAGGGGAGGGCTGAAGGAGCAGCCTGCTGTCAGCAGTACCATGACCGTGAGCACCAGGCTGATATCAGGCTTCAAACTGCGCCTAGTCAGTATTGATTGGCTTGATTGCCGGGAAAATGTTTGTGGTGCCCAGTAAATCCAGGACCACCAGTACGACGAAAACCAGTATTACCACACCCACGACGCTGGAGCCACCCGCTTGCATATCTTCCACTTGCTGATTAAAGGCAGTGAGTTCTTCTGCGGTCATGCTATCGACTCGGGATTGAACTACTGCGGGGTCGACGCCCATACGAGTCATGGTTTCAACGGCTTGGGGTTCCGACAGTCGCGATATCAATTGTTGACGGTCGTGGGAAAGCAGTTGTTGGTCGACTATCTGCCCAGTGCTAACAAAAGCCGCTTGAGCTGTGGAGTGGGTAAAGCCGATTAATACCATCATGGTAATCAAAAGGCGCGCCATATTTCGTTGTGTGGAACTGAATCGACTCACGTGATTCTCCTCTACCGTTGCCAACATTAATTTCATAAAGCGGCCTCAAAGCTCTGTGATGAGGCCTCTTTTTCGGAAAGGTCAGTAAAATTATCTAAATGTCGTCAGAGTAAAGTATCGACGGAAGTTACTTTTTTTATATTTTAGGGCGCAAAGTCCATTTGCTGATTGAGCTATTGTTGTTCGACACCCGTTTCCAACGTGCGTTCCAATTGGTCCAGCTTCTTCTCCATGGCTTCCAATCGGGCACGGGTGCGGGCCAGAACTTTGGTTTGAACGTCAAACTCTTCACGGGAGACCAAGTCCATTTTGGACATGGATTCTTTGATGACGGCGGACAGGTTGTGCTTCAGATCGGCGCCGATTTCCCCGATATCCTGAGGCATTCGCTCCGATATCAACTCTAAAATTCGGTTTACTAAGTTTTCCTGACGGTTCATGATGGCTCCTTCATGATGGTGCCGTGAGTGTATCACGGTGCAACCGGATTTCGCCAAAGGCACTATGCTGGTGTGGGTTGCACCAAATTGAAGCCTCTATTTAGCGCAGCGTGCTTGATTTTGGTGCGCTATAATGGTGCGATCATGACAACTTTCTTGCCATGTTTTATGGTTAACCCTTTGATTATAAGCAATTAATACTAATAGGCATGGTTTGTGCTATCCACAATGCATGTTCCGCGATTGGGCAGCGTGCTGGGTGTTTGCACTGAATTGCGAATAATTAACGGGACCATAGCAACTTTCGCTTTCGAGCATTAATAGGAGATGTTCTATGAAACTGGTTACTGCTGTAATCAAGCCATTCAAACTGGATGACGTGCGTGAAGCATTGTCAGAAATTGGGGTTCAGGGAATTACCGTTACCGAGGTCAAGGGGTTTGGGCGTCAAAAAGGCCATACCGAATTGTACCGGGGTGCGGAATATGTAGTCGACTTCTTGCCAAAGGTAAAAATTGAAGTTGCCACATCCGATGACCTGCTGGATCAGGTGATTGAATCGATTAGCAAAGCAGCCAACACCGGCAAAATCGGTGACGGCAAAATCTTTGTTACGCCATTGGAGCAGGCAATTCGCATTCGTACCGGTGAAACGGGAACTGATGCGATCTAACACTTAAAGCTTAAAAATCCATGCCTATTACTTTCTAATTTTGCGGAGGCAAGACCGTGGAAAACCAAATTTTTCATCTCCAATATGCGATGGACACCTTCTATTTTCTGGTGTGCGGCGCACTTGTTATGTGGATGGCAGCAGGCTTCGCCATGCTCGAATCCGGTTTAGTCCGATCGAAGAATACAACCGAAATCCTAACCAAGAACGTGGCGTTGTTCGCCATCTCGTGCATCATGTATCTGGTGTGTGGTTATTACATTATGTACGACGGATCCCTATTCCTGTCCGGCATAGCTGATGTCGACGTGACCTCGGTTCTGGGCGACTTTGCAGCTCGCGAAGACGGCTTTGAAGGAGGCTCTATTTACTCCGGCGCATCCGACTTTTTCTTCCAGGTGGTGTTCGTAGCAACCGCCATGTCGATCGTATCCGGCGCAGTTGCTGAGCGTATGAAGCTTTGGGCTTTCCTGGCTTTTGCGGTTGTTATGACTGGCTTCATTTATCCGATGGAAGGTGCCTGGACCTGGAATGGCGCTGATGTATTTGGTATTTACAATCTGGGTGACCTAGGGTTTTCAGATTTTGCAGGCTCCGGTATCGTTCACCTCGCCGGTGCGACTGCCGCTTTAGCCGGTGTCATTCTGCTGGGCGCACGTAAAGGCAAATACGGCCCTAACGGTGAAGTGCATGCGTTTCCCGGTGCCAACCTGCCACTGGCAACCCTGGGCACGTTTATTCTGTGGATGGGTTGGTTCGGATTCAACGGTGGTTCGGTTCTGAAGCTGGGCGATATTGCTAACGCCAATGCGGTCGCCATGGTGTTCCTGAATACCAACACCGCAGCAGCCGGCGGCGCAGTTGCTGCCCTGATTACCGCCCGTCTGTTGTTCGGTAAAGCGGATCTGACCATGTTATTGAACGGGGCGCTGGCTGGCCTGGTTGCTATCACGGCTGAGCCTTCCACTCCCACTGCCCTGCAGGCTACTCTGTTTGGTGCCGCCGGTGGTGTGTTGGTTGTGTTCAGTATCCTGTTCCTGGATAAGCTGAAGATTGACGACCCGGTCGGTGCGATCTCAGTACACGGAACCTGTGGTCTGTTGGGTCTGTTGCTGGTGCCTCTGACTAATAGCGATGTGTCGTTCTCGGGCCAGTTAATCGGTGCTGCGACGATCTTTGTCTGGGTATTCGTCGCCTCCATGATCGTTTGGGGACTCTTGAAAGCCGTGCTAGGTATCCGGATTTCGGAAGAGGAAGAATACGAGGGTGCGGATCTGTCAGAGTGTGGCATGGAAGCGTATCCCGAGTTTGTCAGTAGCGGTAAATAGTCGCTGACCGTGTTGTTACAAAGAAAGGCTCCTTAGGGAGCCTTTTTTCATTGTGTATCTGCTTTGTATTATTTTGGATTGTTCTTCTGCTCATTATTTGACAGGCTATAATTGCTTTTATAGTGTTCAGTTTCACATGTACATTTAGGAAGCAATTTGGTGAAAATTACAATATTGGCATGGGTCAGCCTGCTATTGGTGGTCAATGCTCAAGCCGAAGTCTATCGTTGGGTGGATGATGACGGGCGGGTTCATTTTGGCGATCAAGCTCCCCAGTCGGATCAGGTAGAAGCGCTGGATCTGCCCCAATCGGAAGCGCCGAAGCCAACCCAATCCGATGAAGCCTTTGCGGATGCCCAAAGACAACGCCAGCAACGCATTACCCAGGTGTTGGAAGATGAGCGGTTGGCGAAGGAAAAAATCAGGGCAGACGAGCAGGCAAAAATCGAAAAGCGTAAAAAACAATGCGCCAAGTTTTCCAAGCGGCTTTCCTATTACGAGCCCGGGACACAGTTTTTTGAAGAGAACGACGATGGCAGCCGGCGCTACATGAGCGAAGCTGAAAGTTCGCAGTATTTAAGCGAATTGCAGAAGCAGTACAACGATCACTGTACAAATGGCTAGCCGGAGCCAGCCATCAGAGGGGGTGGGCCTTCAGTGTCTGCTCTACGAAGTTAGTGATCGCTTCATAAATTCGGGCATTGCCAATGCTGCGCGATGAATTTCCAGGTTGTAATAATCCGTTGTAAAACCTTTGTTGGCGGCTTCTTTATCTCTGAAAATTGAAACCGAACCCACCGGGCTGGCCATCGTGCAGGACCACCATCCGGTAGGATAAACAGGCTGCGGGAACGGCAATGTCTGGCACTGATTGAAGCCGGCTGAGCGCATGTCCTGATGAATTTTCTTTATGATGGTATCAGTATGGAGTAAGGGAGACTCGCTCTGCTGAACCAGAATTCCTTCCATTTTCAATGCCTTAAGGCAGTCGCGATAGAAATCCACGGCAAACAACCCTTCCGCCGGTCCGACCGGGTCGGTACTGTCAATAATGATGACATCCAGGCTGCCCGGTTCGCAGTTCTTGATCCAGGCAATACCGTCATCAAACAGTAGCTCGGCGCGGGGATCATCATTGGCATCGCACAGTTGCGGAAACCAGGTTTGCGATGCCCAGGTGACTCGTTCATCGATATCGATCTGGGTGCATTTTTCGATGCTGGGGTGCTTTAAAACTTCACGCAAGGTGCCGCAATCACCGCCGCCGACAATGGCCACTTTTTTCGGGTCCGGGTGGGTGAACAGGGCGGGGTGGGTCATCATCTCGTGATAAAGGAAGTTGTCCCGCTCCGTCAGCATTACGCAGCCGTCCAGCACCATCAGTTTGCCGAAGGTTTTGGTTTGATAGATTTCCAGAAACTGGTATCGGGTTTGTTCTTCGTGCAGTTTTTCGGTGATTTCCAGCCCGAAAGAGGTGCCTTCGTTTCCGAATACTTCTGTGAACCAATTTTGTTTGGTGGCAATCGTCATGTTTCTTGTCTCAATATAGGGGGGGGTGGCCGGCTGGCTGTGGGATACAGGGTCCGCTGTCCGGTGATTGTCCTTCACGCGGCCCCGCTATTATAACCAAGCTTATGAGTATTTAAATGTCTGACCTTTATTGCGAAACTGTCTACAATAGCCAGCCAGTATTTCTCCGATTATTAGCCCGCACAGGAAACCCCGATCTCCATGTCTAAGCCCATCATTGAAACGGCCCGTAACACCTACAGCATTGATAATTGGAGTGAAGGCTATTTCGATATCAATGATCAGGGTGAGGTGGATGTGGGGACCAGTTTGTGTACAGCCCGGGTGTCGTTGCAGGCTATAGTGGCAGCGGCCAGACAAACGGGCTTACGAACGCCGATATTGGTTCGTTTCGTGGATATTCTGCGGGATCGGGTTGCAAAGCTGACGTCGGCTTTTGCCGAGGCCATGGACCGTCTGGAATACGATGCCCAGTACACCGCGGTTTACCCGATAAAAGTAAATCAGCAACGTCGCGTGGTGGAAGAAATTTATAACGGCATTCCCTTGGATGAACGCTGCGGTGTCGGATTGGAAGCTGGAAGCAAGCCGGAGCTGATGGTGGTGCTGGCCATGAGCCGGGAAAATTCGGTGATCGTCTGCAACGGTTACAAGGATCGTGAGTTTGTGCGCCTTGCCCTGATCGGGGAAAAAATGGGGCGTCGGGTTTATATCGTGGTGGAAAAACTCAGCGAACTGAAACTGGTGCTGGATGAAGCACGTGACCTGGATGTAAAGCCACGTATTGGTTTGCGCACCCGGTTGAGTTCGATCGGTAAGGGCAATTGGCAAAATACCGGCGGCGAAAAATCCAAGTTCGGGTTGTCTGCCACGCAAATTCTGGACGTCATCGAAACCCTGCGTGAACAGGACAGTCTGGACCGGTTACAGCTACTGCATTTTCACCTGGGCTCGCAGATCTCCAATATTCGCGATATTCAAAAAGGCATGAAGGAAGCCGCTCGTTATTACTCGGCATTACGTCAGGCCGGCTGCGATGTGAGCGTGGTGGATGTGGGTGGGGGCCTGGGTGTGGATTACGAAGGTACCCGCTCCCGCAGCTTTTGCTCCATGAACTATTCCATGGAAGAGTACGCCTATAACATTCTGGTAGCCCTGCGGGAAATCTGCGCGCAGGACGATCTGCCGTTACCGGATGTGATTTCAGAGTCCGGGCGGGCTCTGACGGCCCATCATGCAGTCCTGGTCAGTAATGTCATCGGGGTGGAAAGCCCGCCGGCCACCAAACCCGCTGAGCCTGACGCGGAAGCACCGGTAGTGTTGCAGGAACTGGCACGCTGTTTTCATCAGATAGAGGGCGCCACACGTAGCCGCTCATTGTCAGAACTGTATTTTGAAGTGGTCTATCGCCTGGGCGAAGCACAGGACATGTATACCCACGGGGTGTTAACTCTGGAACAAAAAGCGCAGGCCGAGCAAATTTACGGAGCCGCCTGTCAGGAGTTACGTAGCAAACTGGATCTTAGCTCCCGTGCACACCGCGATATTCAGGACGAACTGAATGAGAAACTGGCGGATAAGGTGTTTCTCAACTTTTCTTTGTTCCAGTCCATACCGGATGCCTGGGGCATCGATCAGGTTTTTCCGTTGCTGCCAACCAGCGGACTGGACCAACCGTTAACCCGGCGCGGTATCGTGCAGGACATAACCTGTGACTCCGATGGCCGTATTGATCGCTATGTCGATACCAACGACCTGGCGACGAGTTTGCCGCTGCCGGCCGGTAATCCGGAATCCGGAATGTCGATCGCTATTTTCATGGTGGGCGCGTATCAGGAAATACTGGGTGATATGCATAACCTGTTCGGAGATACGGACGCAGTGGATGTGGCGCTGGACAAGCAGGGCGGCTTCCAATTACTGAATACCCTGAAGGGCGATACCGTTGACCATATTCTGCGTTATGTGCAATTCGACACAATGCAATTGCAGCAGCAGATTCATGAGCGCTTGTTGCAAACCCAACTGAGCCGTGCAGAACAGGCCGCCTATCTAAAAGAGCTGCGCGAAGGCCTGACCGGTTACACCTATCTGGAATAGTGCTGCCATATTTATTCAATTTTTTGTGAACGTCATGCCAGGAGTCACGACACGATGACATCAACACTCGATCCCAGAACCATTCGTTCCGTGGAACAGGCGAAAGCCATTGTTCAACAACGCGGATTGCGCCATGTCAAAGTGGGCATCACGGATATGGATGGTGTGATCCGGGGTAAATATATGAGCTGGGAAAAATTCTTTTCAGCGCTGGATAAAGGGTTCGGATTTTGCGATGTGGTGGTGGGCTGGGATAGTAACGATCAGCTCTATGAAAATGTGGGTGTGCAGTACACCGGTTGGCAAACCGGATATCCCGATGCCCCGGTGCGGATACTGCCGGAGACCTGCCGTGATGTGTATGGTGAAAACGGCATGCTGTTTTTTCTGGCCGAGTTTGATCACCAGGCCAAGGCGATTTGCCCCCGCGGATTGTTGAACCGCGTGGTCGAAAAAGCGGAAGATATGGGCTTTTATGCACTCTCGGCGTTTGAGTATGAGTTTTTTCTGTTTAACGAGACACCGGAATCCGTGCGCGAAAAAGGCTATCGGAATTTACAGCATTTTACACCGGGCATGTTTGGCTATTCCCTGCTACGTAGTTCTGTCCATGCGCAAATGTATGAAGATTTTCTGGATATGTGCCAGCAAATGAATTTTCCCCTGGAAGGACTGCATACGGAAACCGGACCGGGTGTTTTGGAAGGTGCTTTGGCCGTGGACACGGCGATGAACGCCGCCGATAAGGCCGTGTTGTTCAAAACTTTTACCAAAGTCTGGGCGCAGCGTAATCAGATGATGGCCACCTTTATGGCGAAGTGCTCCAACCAATACCCGGGCCAAAGCGGGCATATTCACATCTCGTTGCGTGATCCGAAAAACACCCCGGTTTTCTTTGAACCCCATGCCAAATACTGTATGAGCCCGCTGCAGCAGCAATTTGTGGCCGGGCAGCAGCGCTATATGCCTGAACTCACGGCGATGTTTGCCCAGACAGTGAATGCCTATAGCCGTATGGTGCCGGGCTTCTGGGCGCCCACTCATGCGACCTGGGGAGTGGAGAACCGAACAACGGCATTGCGCGTAATTCCGGGCTCTGAACAATCTCAGCGTGTTGAATACCGGGTCGGTTCTGCTGATGCCAATCCGTATATTGCCCTGGCAGCCGCATTAGGTTCTGGCCTGATGGGAATCGAACAAGGCTTAAAGCTGGAAGAGCCGGTAACGGGTAACGCGTACGAGCAACAATTCCCGGCGCAGATGGCGTTTCCCACCAACCTGGAAAGCGCCGCTCATGCATTGCAAGGCTCTGCAGTAGCGGAGGCTCTGTTCGGTAAAGAATTCGTCGAGCATTATGCCGCTACCCGAATTTGGGAAGCACAGGAATACCGCAAGCATGTGACTGATTGGGAAATGAAACGTTACTTCGAGATTATATAATCTGAGGCTATAGAGTATGTCGCGATTCAGCGTTGTATCACCGGTTGACGGCAGAGAATACACCACACGGGAATACGCCACCCGGCAACAGATAGACGAGGCTGTAACGCAAGCCGAAAAAGCAAAAACCGGTTGGCGCAATACTTCTCTCAAAGAGCGCAGGCATCTGTGCAATGCCCTACTGGAAGAATTCACTGGCAAGACGGACCTCATCGCAGAGCAGATCTGCTGGCAAATGGGCAGGCCCATCCAATATTGCGAGGGCGAAGTGAATGGAGTAGTGCAGCGATCCCGCTATATGATTGAAGCGGCTGAAGAAGCGTTAAAAGACATTGAAATTGAAAATTCGGCTGGCTTCCAGCGCTTTATAAAGCGCGATCCGTTAGGTTTGGTGTTGGTGGTTTCTCCCTGGAACTATCCTTATCTCACCGCGATTAACAGCGTAATACCGGCATTGCTGGCCGGTAACGTGGTTATTCTGAAACCTTCCAAACAAACCCCTTTAAGCGCCGAGCAACTGGTCGCCGCTGCGCATGCGGCCGGATTTCCTGACGGCGTGTTTCAGTGCTTGCATCTAACCCATGAATCCACGGAAGCCCTAATTACCCATCCCGCTGTTCGGCACATCGCGTTTACCGGGTCCGTGCAAGCCGGGCGTAGAGTAGAGCAGGTCGCTGCTGGGCATTTTAAATCAGTCGGCCTGGAATTAGGCGGTAAGGACCCTGCGTATGTGAGACACGACGCCAATCTTGAAGCGGCGGTGGCGACCGTCATTGATGGTGCATTTTTTAATTCGGGACAAAGCTGCTGTGGCATAGAAAGAATTTACGTGCACAAGTCAGTGTATAAAGAATTTGTGCAGCGAGCGGTCGCATTGGTTGAGCAATACAAACTGGAGCGACCTGATGACAACACCTGTTCGCTGGGCCCGTTAGTCAACAGCGCGGCGGCGGATTTTGTGCGGCAACAAATCGCTGACGCCATAGCCGCCGGTGCCCATGCGCACATTGATGAAGCCCGCTTCCCGTTAAGTAAAGCCGGTACCGCCTATCTGGCTCCTCAATTGCTTACCAACGTCGATCATTCCATGCGGGTAATGACGGAAGAAAGTTTTGGCCCGGTGGTGGGGGTGCAAATGGTCGAGCATGACGAAGAAGCCATTCAATTGATGAATGATTCTGCATTTGGTTTGTCCGCTGCGGTGTTCACGCAGAACGAAGTGGCTGGAATTGAAATCGGCGAGCAGCTGGAGACCGGCACCTTTTTTGTTAACCGCTGTGATTACCTGGATCCGGCTCTGGTGTGGACCGGTGTAAAAGATTCCGGTAGAGGCGGAACACTGTCGGTATTGGGTTTTCATTATTTGACCCGACCCAAGTCCTTCCATATCAAACGCGGAGACGTGTGATGGAGAATCTGACGGCTGCCTGGAACTTTCCTACTGCAATTCAGGTAGGGGAGCATCGTGCAAAAGCAATCGCGACAGAATGTGTACGTCTGGGGATGAGCGCGCCGTTGTTTGTTACGGATCCTGGTTTGGCCGCGCTGCCCATGGTTGATGAGCTGCTGCGACTGTGTAGGCAAGGTGGATTGAACGTGGCTTTGTTCAGCGACATCAAAAGCAACCCTACTGGTGAAAACGTGGCGCTCGGTGTGCAAAGTTTTAAACAGGGCCGGCACGATAGCGTGATTGCATTTGGTGGCGGTTCGGCTCTGGATGCAGGCAAGGCCATCGCCTTTATGGCGGACCAGGTTCAGCCTCTTTGGGCATTTGAAGATATTGCAGACAACTGGACAAAAGCAGACAGCGACGCCATCAAACCGGTTATTGCTATACCCACCACTGCAGGCACCGGATCCGAAGTGGGTCGCTCATCGGTTATTACCGATGCACAGCACAAGGTTAAAAAAATTATTTTCCATCCGGGTATGACGCCAAAGCTGGTTTTGCTCGATCCGGTGGTGTGTGTGGGATTACCTCCGGCCTTGACCGCTGCCACCGGTATGGATGCGCTGTCACATAACCTGGAAGCCTATTGTGCGCCGTTCTATCATCCTCTCGCCGAAGGCGTTGCTGTTGAAGGGATGCGTCTGATCAAAGAACATTTGTTACGGGCGTATCACCACGGCGATGACTTGCCGGCGCGCACGCAAATGCTGGTCGCATCCGCCATGGGTGCCACAGCGTTTCAACGTGGTTTGGGCGGCATGCACGCTATAGCTCACAGTTTAGGGGCGCTTTTTGATGCGCATCACGGTTTGCTTAACGCGATTCTGATGCCCTATGTACTGCAAGCCAATTGCGCCGTGATAGACGAGCGCATTACCCGCTTAAACCGATATCTGGATTTGCCGCAATCGGGCTTTGACGGATTTTTAAGTTGGGTACTGGAAATGAGAACGGCTTTAAATATTCCCCATACCTTGGCGGACATCGGAATTGACGGGTCGCAAGCTGAATTAGTGGCAGCGATGTCGGTAAAAGACCCGTGCGCTGCTGGCAACCCGGTCGGGTTGACGCAGGCGCAATACCGGCAGCTCTTCTTAGCGGCAGTAGACGGCACTTTGTAGCGGTCTCAATGACTCACGGGCTGGAAGCGGTCAGGTCATCTCTCTTCACAGCCGGATAGGCTACCATCGATAAATACGAACTGATCGAACGGAAGTCCCGCAGAATGTCCAGATGAATCTGCGATGAGGCAATACTGGCTCCGTTGCCTTCCTGCAATCGGTTAACATGATGCTGGCGGGCGCTGATAAGTTGTTGCCGGAAAGTACGCTTTGCCTGAATCAGTTCTTTTGCCAGTTGAGGGTCATTGCTGGCGAACACCGCCTGGGATAATTTAAAAATAACCAGTAACTTTTCATGTAAATATTGCAATTCGGCTTCGCCTTCTGCAGAAAATTCAAGAGACTTTTTCTGTTTGCGTTTCGCCAGTAACATGGTGCTGCGGGAAACGATATCGCCTACATGTTCCAAATTAGTGAAGTAGCTGAATATAGAATGCAGTTGTTGGTTGGATTGCTCTGTGTTTTTATCTTTGTGTATCGACGTCAGATAAAGTGTCGTTTCTCGATGCAGCGCGTCCAGGTGGTCGTCCAGAAGCACAATTTCTTTAATCAATTCCTGATCCTGAAAGGCTTGCAACGTATTACTTAACATCTGATAGGTTATGTCGGCAGCACGAAACGACTCATTGCTGGCATTCGCCAGCGCCCGTGGCGGGTTGGCTTTATCGCCGGGCTCCAGATAAATGGGCAGCGAGCTGTTCGCTTCAACGCCGGGAGCTACTTCAAACCGAAGTCGGTTAACGTGCCGAGCAATGGGCGGCAAACACAACAATAAGATAAGACTGTTGAGTGCATTTGTCGCAAAATAAAAAAGCGCGATGGTCGTGGTGGCAGACAACTGGGGTTTGTAACCGGAATGGAGTAACCAATGATAGGCGATCAACCCGATACCAAAAGCAGTGAGCCGAAAACCGAGATTGCTTATTACAATCTTTTTCACGGCTTCACCCTGCGACCATCCGCTGCTTAAGGCGGGCAGGGCTGCCCCCAGGTGAACCCCCAGGATCAGCCACAAGCCATTGTCCAGGCTCAGTGCAGATTGAGCCGCCATACTGGAAATCAACAGTACCGCTGCTACCGAAGAATGTAATAGCCAACAGAACAACGCCATCAGTAGCAGTGTGAGCACCGGATCGTCCGTGGCAAGATTATTGATCAAGGGAAACAGGCCGCTAATTTCTTGCTGGGCGCTGCCAATCAGGCTCAGTGCCAACAGAATCATACCGATGCCCAGTTGGATTCGGCCCAGGTGCTTTCCTTGGCGCCCGGAAGATAATGTAAAGAACAAGTAGCCGCTGATCAGGAAAAACGGACCCACTTCTTTTATGGCAACATGTAAAATAAGAGGCAGCAAGCTTGAGCCCACTTCAGCGCCAAGCACGATAGCCAAGGTTGCCAGCAGAGTAAGCGCACCGGAGCTGAAAAAACCCGCCGCCATCAGCAGGGTGGCGGTGGACGACTGCAGTATCAGTGTGGTGGAAAAACCAAGTGAAAAAGAAGAGTGGCGGTGTTTGGTGAACGCTCTGAAATAGGAGTTGATCCGGCTCCCGAACAAACGTTCCGCCCCGGTTCTTACCATGCGAATTCCCCATAGCAATAAAGCAACTGCGCCGGAAAGCATGATCAGTTGGTCCATTTTTTGCTCCTTTTTTGGTAAAGAAGAACTATTCTCTTATATAGTTTAGGTGAAAATGAGTGAATTGCTTGGTCGATCGTGGCTGGGTGGAGTTGCAATACGTACAGGTTGTTTATGAGTAATATGAAAAGGCTTTGTTGGTTTTTGACCGCTTGCCTGGTTCTTTCCTTAATCGGATTGACGCTTTCAAGTTGGAAAATGTTCGAATTCAGAAGTAAATATCGTTCACTAATAGAAAAGGAAGTCTGGGAACACCGGCTATCTGAAAATAAAATCTATGACAACGGACGTATCGTCTTTTTTGGGGATTCTCTGGTTCGTAACTGGCCCATGGCAATGTCATTCGGGGTATTACCTATTGCCAATAAAGGCATTAGAGGTGAAATGGCATTGGATGCCTTGAACCGGTTCGATAAAGATGTAATCGCCCTCAACCCCAAAGTGCTGATTATACTGACCGGAACCAACGATCTGGCCGATGGTCAATCTGTAACTGAGATTATTAACAATATCGAGGCCATGTTTATCAAGGCTGAAAGCAAAGGTATAAAGATTATAGTGTGCAGCTTGCTCCCGGTTCGGGACAGCCATGTCCAAACTCACCCGACGGATTCTATTCTGCAAATAAACCAGGGTCTGGAGAAACTGTCACAACAGTATCAGGCGGATTATGTGGATCTCTATTCGGAACTGGTTAACACAGAAGGGCTGCTTAAGGAAAAATTTACCGCAGACGGGTTACATCCGAATGAACCAGGCTACTTCAGGATATCCAGAGTTCTTTTGCCGTCTTTGCTGAAATACGCCGAAAACTTTATGAACTAGCGAGCAGTCCCCGGCCCTCTTTCCTGACCATCCAGCGTGTGAGTTTTCATGTACTACGGCGAAAAATTTAACAGCATTACTCATCTGGTCGGCGCTGTTTTTGCGTTGGTTGGGCTCGGCGCGTTATTGGCGGTGAGCATCGACCATAAAGACGTTGCCATGATCGTCAGCTTTTCGGTATTCGGTTTTACTTTGGTGTTGCTGTATACCATGTCCACGCTTTATCACAGCTTTCATCCCCCTAAACTTAAAAAACTGTTTCAAAAATTTGATCATGTTTCTATTTACTTGTTGATCGCCGGTACCTATACGCCGTACATGATGGTGTCCCTTGCTAAAGGTAAGGGGCACCTTATTCTGGCTCTGGAGTGGGGGCTGGCGATCCTGGGGTTATTGCTGGATATCTTTATTCCCAAGCGTATGGAAAGTCTGCAAATAGTGATCTATCTGGTGATGGGGTGGCTGTGTGTGGTTCAGTTTTCCAATCTACAGGCGGCCATACCACCACCGGGAATGGCATGGCTTACCGTTGGTGGAATCGCCTATACAGTGGGGATTTTGTTTTATGTCCTGGACAGTATGAACAAGCTTCGCCATGCACACGGAATTTGGCATTTGTTTGTATTGACCGGTTCGGTCTGCCACTTCGTATCGATCATCGCTTACGTGCGCTGAAGCGAGCAGCGCTAAAGTTGATACTCCTACCGTAATATCCTCCTATTGCACCTGTTGAATGTTGCGCCTATAACTGACAACTTCTGTTGTCAGAGTGTGATCGGGCGCAAGGTATTCGGTACCCCTATGGCGATAGCATGGCAAGGGTTCAACAAGAGGTTTAACTAAAACAAAAAAGCGAAATAAAAATGTGTAATTTATAGAGCGGTTAATGAGACAGGGACTGTACGTTTTGCCGTAGGCAGCGTGTCCATCTTCGGGAGGAGGTGGATTTTTTTTGGGGCTGCTTGATCTGCCCCTTTTTTTCATCTGCCCAAAGGCAATCGTTTGTTTAAAAACACATCGTAAATAGAATTCAGGACAGGACCTGTTGCTCCAAGGCCGTTTGCCTTGAACGCTCAACGGTTTTTAAATTAACTCGCCTTACAATGTTTCGCATTGCTCAGTCTTAATACCATCATTCCCGGCACATGAGAGCTTTTATGAAACGTATATTGTCGACCGTGACAACGATGTTGCTTGTCAATCCGGTCTTGGCCTTTAATCCCCCGGCTCCGCAACCGGATCCGACACCGCCAGCGGCCAATTCAGTGACCATTGAAGAGCATCAAACCGGGTTCTGCCGGGTTGATGGCACCATTGATGCGGACGTTTCGGGCTATCGGGGCGATGGTTACAGCAACACAGTCAACGAACCCGGCACCGCCATTGTTTGGCAGGTAACCGCAGCGCAAATGGGTTCTTATGATGTGGTGGTGCGCTTTGCAAACGCCAGCGGCGCTGCACGGGTTGCGGTAACTCAGATTGGTGATATGGACATGGAAACGCTGTCGTTCGAAGCCAGTGACAGCTGGGCAGATTGGCAGGAGATGACGGCGAGTGTGCTGCTCTCGGCGGGGACGAATACGATCCGCCTGGTTGCTGTTTCAGATGAAGGGTTACCCTTGGTTGACAGTATCCGCTTGCAGGGCGAAGGGCTGAGCGCAGCGAATTGTGATGCTGTTGTGGATCCCGATCCCGATCCGACACCAGACCCGACCCCGAACCCGACCCCGAACCCGAACCCGAACCCGAACCCGAACCCGAACGAACCAGCGGATTTTCAGGCCGTTACCAATCAGTATGTTTTTGATGGTATTACTGCGTCGAACACACCCTATAAGGATTCTGCCCGTTTCCGTGTTTATTACGGCGCGAATGGGCTGGGCAACTTTTCCCAAAATAACCTGGATTTGACGCTGGCGCATATGGAATCGGCGTACGATCTTTTTGTGACTGATTGGGGGTTCCGGTCGCCGGGATTGTCGGTTCATTCCGATGATGGCCCGTATTTTAAAATGAATTTGTATCCATCCTCTTATATGAATGCTGGCGGTGTTATGTTGTATGACGCCCGCGCCGGTTTAAGTTATTTGCAGGTGCTTGCCAGTCAGTTAACTGCTCCGCGGGTGACGGTACATGAATTCGGACATTCGCTGGCGCTCACGGAGTACCAATGGGTGGATCAAACCCGTACCGGTGCCTGGTGGGAGACCGTCGCTAACTGGGTGGCGGATACCTATCTGAATTCGGCTTCCTACAATGATGTGCGTCAGCGTTTCGGCCTGGGTGATGGTGGCACCATCATTGATCTGAATAAAGTGATTGGACAAGCCCATCTGATGATTGTGAGTGATCAGAATTATTACGAAGCCTGGCCGTTCCTGACCTATCTGACAAACAATCCGGATGGCTATCCGGGGTTAGGTAAAATGGCCGTACCGGACCTGATGCGCAATCACAAGCGTAATAATGAAACTCCGTTGCATGTGCTGGAACGCAATGTCAGCCCGGTAAGTGCGCAAACCGTTCTGGGTCGTTACTGGGCACGCATGGCATACCTGGATATCGGCCATAGCAAAGCACAGCAGGCGTTTTTCAACAGCCGTGCCCGGCTCAATTTTTCCAACCTGGATTCCGTCGGCAACCAGACCTATAAAGTGAAGTCGGCACGTGCCCCGCAATACGGTGGTGCCAATATAATTCCGCTTTCCGTAAACGGAGCTGGCAACGTCAGTGTCGAGATAACCAATCTTGGAAATGGTCGCGCCGAAAGTAATTTCAATGCAACGTTGTCCGTGCGCGCAAGCAGCGGAGCAACACGTTATGTCACCCTGGCGAACGGGTCGGGGCAGGTCAGTTTGAGTCATGATGAAGAAGTGAGCCTGGTGGTGGTGAATACGCCTGACACGCTATATCAATACGATGCCTTTCGTACCAGTTCGAGCAGTCCGGAAGCGCAGGGACTTAATTACCAGGTCCGGATCACCGGCGCGGTGCCCAAATAATAAGTTAATAATGCAAACGATCCACCTGCTCCGGTCGCGATTGTCTTGTCGCGTGCGGAGCAGGCTTCCTTCCTGGCAACCCGTCGTAAACCGCCATTGAATTGTCGTTATAAACCCGACCTCTGATTCAGCGCTCAGAAGGTGCGCAGAATAGCGGACACAACCTTACCCCCGGCGGCCGTTTTGGTTAAAGTGATCATCTGGTTCCGTTCTCTGGTTATACAATCAGGTATTAATTTCCTTTCGTTACACACTGACTAAGGACTGAATATGAGTTTCGATACACCCCTATTTTTATGCGGCCCGTTGCGTGAACCCAAACAGATGCTGGCCGACCAGGAGTACAGTGGACACACGTCCATTCATGACGACAATATGGCGGAAAAACTCGGTTTTCGAGCCGGCCCGATTGAAGGCCCGACCCACTTCAGTCAGTTCACACCGTTGTTGGCGGATATATGGGGCCAGGCCTGGTTTGAGCGCGGTTGTTTCTCTGCCCACTTTCAGAATATGGTGGTGGAAGGCGAACAGGTACGTGCTTTCGTGGAACGCCCGGCACCCGGTGTGAATAAGGTTCGTGCCTGGGCTGAAAAAGCAGATGGTACTGTCGTGCTGGAAGCCAGCGCCAGTTTAGGTCCGGATGATGGCGAGAGCTTGCTGGACCAGCGAATGGCCAAATTGCGCCCTCCGCAGCAACTGATCATTCTGTCCGATCTGCATGTGGGTATGACCGGCAAAGAAGATGAGCCGGTCAGTATGGGCGCGGATCAGAATATGGGAAATTTGTATCCGTTTTCGTTGAAGCAAAAACTGGAACGCATTACCGAGAATTCGGCCTGGTTTTCCGATGCCGCGTCTACCCCCTGGGGGCGCGCCATTATCCCTTTGGAAATGGTAAGCGTGCTAGCGGAATACAGTAGCGATCTGGCCGCATTTCCTGTCAAGCAGCCGGTAATTGGCTTGTTTGCAGATCAGGAGATACGCATGATCGACGGCCCACTGTTTGTCGGGGAGGATTATCTGATCCGCAGGGAGGTGGTTGCGCTGTCTGAAAGTAAGCGCACAGAATCCTATTGGATACGTACCCGCATCTATGATGCCAACGGGGCCACGCTGAAAGCTGAAATGCTGCTAAATCACGCTACACTAAAACATTCCTACGCGGATTATGAGGCTGAGGCGGCGTCCCGCTGAGGCGGATGAAACGAATTGCCGGGCGGCGGTTACAATCTGTGTAATTATCACTTTTTGGTACTGCCCCCCGCGTTGTTATCCCTTGGATACAGCGCGCTGGCCGTCTGCAGATGAGGTTGATTGCTCAGTTAACCTGATATGGGAAAATTTGGTTTTTGTGTCAATTTCTGCCATTTTAGATAGCACGATCTAAAAGAGGGACGGATATCTATGACAAAAGCCAAAGCATTACGAACCTCCACGATTCTTGTTCCTGTCTTTGTCCCCGCCGTTATTGTCTCCCTGTTATTGATTATCGGAACTATTAGTAACCCCGATTTGGCCGGTGTGCTGTTCCTCAACGCTCAAGCATGGATTACTGAAAATTTTGGTTGGTTTTACATGCTGGCCGTGGCGTTGTTTCTTATTTTTATTATCGGCATCAGTTTAACACCCTGGGGCAATATCAAGCTCGGTCCCGATCACAGTGAACCGGAATACACCTTTCTGGAGTGGTTTGCTATGTTGTTTTCGGCCGGATACGGAATCGCATTGTTATTTTTCGGGGTAGCGGAACCGGTACTCCATTATGCAGAGCCCCCAGCGGGCGCGGCACAAACGGTTGATGCCGCGCAACAGGCGATGCAGATCGCCTTTTTTCATTGGGGTTTTCATATATGGGCAATTTACGGATTGGTCGGTTTGGTGATGGCGTATTTCGCTTTCCGACATGGTTTGCCGCTGTCCATGCGTTCGGCTTTTTATCCGCTCATAGGCGAGCGTATCTACGGTCCCATCGGCCATGCAATTGACGTTTTCGCGATACTGGGAACCCTGTTCGGAATTGCCACCACCTTGGGACTTTCAGCCACTCAGATTAACGCGGGGCTCAATTATCTTTGGGGGCTTCCGGTCGGCAATCTGGTGCAAGTCAGTACCATTGCTTTGGTAACGGCAGCAGCCTGTGTGTCAGTTGTCGCAGGCATGGACAAAGGAGTGAAGCGGCTTTCAATCCTGAACATTGCGCTTGCGGTGTTACTGTTGTTGTTTGTCTTCGCCGTTGGCCCTACCATTCATATCCTGGAAAGCTTCTTGCAAAATACCGGCAGCTATCTCAGTGGAATTGTAAAGCGTACTTTTAATCTGCAGGCATACACCCACAGCGATTGGATCGGCAACTGGACCTTGTTTATTTTTAGCTGGACCATTGCCTGGGCGCCGTTCGTCGGTTTGTTTATTGCCAAAATCAGCCGCGGCAGGAGCATCCGTCAATTCGTTTTCGGCGTGATGCTGGTACCGAGTTTATTTACTTTTTTATGGTTTTCGGTGTTTGGCGATACTGCGCTGAGCTTGATAATGGAAGAGGGTAAAACGTCCTTGGTGCAGGCGGTTCAGGCGGACAAGGCGGTAGCGCTGTTCCAGCTATTTCATCTGTTGCCCTGGTCCAGCCTGATCTCTTTCTTGGCAGTGCTGCTGATCATTACCTTTTTTGTTACCTCATCGGATTCCGGCTCCCTGGTGGTGGATTCGCTTGCCTCCGGTGGCGTGCTGGAAACACCCGTTTGGCAGCGTATATTCTGGGCCTCACTCGAAGGTATTATCGCCTCCGTGCTGTTACTGGCCGGAGGTTTGAACGCGTTGCAAACCATGACGATTGTCAGTGCGCTGCCCTTCACTGTCGTCATTTTGCTGGCGGCCGTGGGGATGTGGCGCGCGCTGGTGATTGAAGGCTATCGCGAAAGCAGCTTGCAGAGCCACATGGCGACCAACCGGCATCTTACGGGGTCCCAGTGGCGTCATCGATTGACGGCAATGATTCGTTTTCCTGGGCGGAATGAAGTGGAAACGTTTGTTCGCGATACCGCGATGAGCAGCATGAATATGGTTGTCGAGGAGCTGCGTAACAGCGGCTGGGACGCAGCAGTGCAATTTGACGAAGCATTAATTCGCGCGGAATTGGTGGTGGAACGGGAAGGGCATGTGGGGTTTATATACGATATCCGCCTGGTGACCATTCCGGTGCCGGATTTTGCCTATACGACGCCACAGCTCGGTGCCCGCAGTGATAAAGTGTATTGTCGAGCGGAAGTCTTTTTGCGTCGTGGCGGACGCTCCTATGATGTGTTCGGTTACGATCAGAACGATCTGATTCGCGATATTCTGGACCAGTTCGAAAATTATCTTCACTTCCTGGGGGTGACTCCGGGTAAGCTACCGTGGAATATGGCGCAACACGACGATTTACTGACCGCCAGCAAAAAAGGCGATCAAGACTGACAGACCAGGCTTTTTCACATAACAACCAATCTGTGATAAATATGCAGTAGCCCGCGCTGGCGGGCCGGGTTTAACTTCTAACGTAGGTTTAAATATGAAAGCAATTAAGATTATTTTTGGTGTATTGGCAGCGCTCCTGGTAGTGGTTGCCATAGTGGTTTATTTCGGCCTGAAAAATCTGGACGGAATTGTTAAATCGGTTGTTCAGGACGTGGGCACCAGGGTAATCGGAACGGAAGTGACCCTGAAAGATGTGAAAATCCGGCTGACGGAGGGGCGAGCTGAATTGTATGGGCTGGGCATCGCCAACCCCGAAGGTTTTAGCGATGCGGATGCGATGAACCTGGGCGAGATTGCCATTGAGCTGGATATCGGTAGTGTCGGCAAAGATGTTCTGGTTATTAACGAGGTGCTGGTGGGTGATATTCGATTGTTGGCAGAGCAAGCCGGGATTCGGGATATCAATCTACAGACCCTGCTCAATAACGTAAGGTCCAAATCTGGCGCTTCCGAGCCTGCACCGGCGGAGCAATCGGATGAGGTGCCCAGTGACTTTAGACTGGCGGTGAAAAAGTTCACCTTTGGTGGTGGTAATATCCATTTTCTCTCTCCTCAATTGGGAGAAAACGACATCAAACTGCCCACCGTCGCGCTCACGGACCTGGGCAGTGCTGATAATGGCCTGACACCGAGCCAGCTTGCAACGGCTGCAATGGAACCTCTGCTGGCGCAGGCAAAAGAAGCCGTGCGGGATTATGCAGAAGCGGAAGCGAAAGAAAAAGCGAAAGACGCCATTGAGAAAAAGCTCAAGGAAAAGCTCAGTGACGATGACGTTGATAAAATAAAATCGTTGTTTAAGTGATGAGTGCTCGTACAGAGGGTGAAGCATCCTCTGTACGATTCCGAATTTGGAATTCTTGAACCGGAGCCGTAATGGAAACGCAATTTTGGCACAATAAGTGGCGGGCAGGTGAGATTGGCTTTCATCAGGATGAAGTGAATACCTTGCTGAAGTCTCATTTGTCTGCGTTAGGGATAAAGAAGGGGGGGCGTATTTTCGTTCCTCTGTGTGGAAAGACGCTGGATATTAAATGGTTGCTGGATAATGGCTATGAGGTTGCAGGCGCTGAGCTAAGTGAGCTGGCTATAATGGCTTTGTTTGAGGATCTGGGCGTGCAACCGCAAGTGTCGCAAGCGGGTAATCTCAAACGCTTTCACAGCAATAATGTGGACCTGTTTGTGGGGGATATATTCGAGTTGACCGGAGCGCTGCTCGGGCCGGTGGATGCCATTTATGATCGCGCAGCGCTGGTGGCGTTGCCGCCCGCCATGCGCGCGCAGTACTCAGCGCATTTGATTGAAATTACCTCGTCAGCACCCCAATTGTTGATTACATTTGAATACGATCAGGACGCGTTTGACGGGCCCCCGTTTTCTTTGGACACCGAAGAAATCAATCGCCAATACGCAGATAAGTATGATTTGCATGCGGCACAAACGCGACCCGTCGATGGCGGCTTGAAAGGTAAAATCGAGGCGACCGAAACAGCGTGGTTGTTGCGCAGAAATTGCTAGTGGTAATTGATGTTGGCGTTACGGATACTGTCGAATAGATCCGGAATACGGCCCGCGGCCATCGGTTTGAAGAATAAAAAACCCTGCACATAGTCGCACTGTTGGCCGCGTAAAAATTGCAGTTGCGCCTCGGTTTCCACGCCTTCCGCCACAACTTTCATATTAAGTTCATGAGCAAGTCGGATAACCGACACCGTGATGGCTTTGCTTTCCTCATGGTTGGGTAGCTCACGGACGAAACCTTGATCCAGCTTGATGTGATCAACTGGCAACGATTTTAAATAGGATAAAGAGGAGAAGCCGGAGCCGAAATCGTCAATAGAAATAGTGATTCCCTTCGCTCGCAATTCGGTGAGTGTAGCAATAACGGATTCCATATCTTCCAGAAAGCTCGTCTCCGTGATTTCCAATTCCAGATGCTTTGGCGGTAGGCTAGAGGCGTGGAGTGCCGCCAATACGTTGGGAACAAAGTCGGATCGCCGCACTTGGTGGGCTGAAACATTAATGGCCACGACCACGTTAATTTGTTTTTCAGAAAAAATCACAGCTTGGCGACAGGCTTCGCGGGTTACCCAATCGCCGATTTCGATAATCTGTCCTGATTTTTCAGCTATTGGCATAAAGTGAGCGGGCGTAATCAAACCATGTTCAGGGTGATGCCAGCGTATCAGCGCCTCCAGCCGCAGAAAGGGCTCGTGGCCCAGACAAACCTGGGGTTGGTAATAAAGTTCGAATTGATCTTCGCTGAGTGCCGTGTCGATGTCGTTTTCGAGGGTCAGGCGATTTAAGAATTGAGAATGGATTTGCGCATTAAAATGCTGATACTGATTTCGCCCCAGTTCTTTGGCGTGAAACATCGCCAGATCTGCATGCTTCATCAAGGTGGTGGCATCGCTGCCGTCATCAGGAAAAAAAGCAATACCGATGGTGGCGGATAGCGTGACCTGGGTATTGTCGATGGTAATAACAGGATCGAGGGCGTCCAGTAAGCGTCGCGCGATGGTTTCGGCTTTTTGCCGGTGGTCTACATTGGCAATGACAGCAAATTCATCGCCACCCAGGTGCACCAGAATATCGCCTTGCTTTACATTATTGTTCAGTCGAGCGGCGAAGGTACTTAGTAAATAGTCACCGGCATGATGCCCCAGGCTTTCATTCACCCGTTTAAAATGATCCAGATCGATGTACAGCAGCGCGAACGACGTTTGATTGAGGGCGCTGATCTCGACCTGATTGGTCATCTGCTTCCAGAAATAGTGCCGGTTGGGTAAGTGGGTCGTTAAATCCAGCTCGTTTGCCGCTTCTACTTCCAGGGTGTTTCTGCAAATAGTGCTGATGTCATTGGCAATGCAGATGTATTGAGTGACCTGTCCGGTGCTGCTTTTAATGGGGCCCAGTGATAATCGGATGCGTTTTTTAATGCCGTTCAAATCGGTTGTGGTGAAATCACCTTCCCAGTAAGCGCCATTGGCCACTGCCAGTTCAAGCTCGGGATAGGCATTCTGTGCCTCGGTTATCCAGGTATCCAGCACCGAGTGAGTCAGGCTGCTGTTTTCACTGTCATGGTAATAGATGTTGTGCAGTGCGCGGTTCATTAAATTCGAATGACCGTCGGTGTTGTGTATTAGTATGGCGGAGCTGTAGTGTTCAATGGTTTCCTGAAGATTGGGCTGCGGAACAGGGCTGGCGAGTTTGTTGGCAATGACCGATTGGAGTTCTCGCTGCTGCCGATTCAGCTCCAGCATCAGTTTCTCGTTCTCCAAAGCAATATCGCGGGCGCGTTGATAAACGCGATGCTGCTCGGCAAAGCTGTCGCTAATATCCGTAATCACTAAAACCGGCTTTTCGCCAAGCGACAATGCGACTGCTTGTAATTGGTGTTCGTTGCCTCCGGTATCGTATTCTGACCAGATGCCGGAATCGATCGGTAATTCCGAATGACGCTCCCAATGCGCCCGAGCATCTACTAAAAAGTTTTCCAGAAATGGGCTTCGCTTGGCCAGGTCATACCACATCGCGCCATCATCCGGAAACATCGCTTGAAACCAATCCGGGAGTGAGCCGACAACTTTGAAGCCAAGTTCATGCTCAAACTCCAATACGGCAATTTTCAATTTGCAAAGGACATCCGGCAACAGGGTACTCATGATTTTTGTTCCAAGCTGGGAGCCATCATCATTGTGGTCAGTTTCTTAAAAGCCAACTCGACGTGTTTACCGGTTCTTGCGCTGGTTTCAAAGACGGTCCAGTGTTGTTTTATTTCAGGGGGTAAATCGTCGAATTTCAGGTGCTGTTCGGACACCAGGTCGGTCTTGTTGAGGAGAAGTATAAACGGCTGATTGCCGAGCTGTTCGACTGCCATTTTCTGCAACTCAAGCAGGGTCTGAAAGGTTTGCGGACGGGTACTGTCGGCAACCAGTATGTAGCCGGAAGCGCCTCTCAGATAGGATGGGCTCGGACTACTGAATTCGTCTTTTCCTTCCAGGTCCCAGATAATGAGTTTGATATCCTGGTCATTGCAGTGGATTATTTTACTATCCACTTTGACGCCGATAGTGGTGTGGTACTTTTCATTAAATATACTGTGTACAAACTGCCTGGTGAGGCTGGTTTTACCCACTGAAAACGAGCCGAGCAAACAGATTTTCTTACTGATCAGGGTGTCCATGAGGCGGGTTCCGAACTCAGTATTTGGATCGTTACGATGCGCTGGTCTTCGGTGGGCATGTCCAGAGCGTTAAGGTGACCCACTCCCCAAACCGTGATCAGGTTTTCAGAGAGTCCATTTGTCGTCAGCAGGTCGGCCACCGCTTGAGCGCGGTTGCGACTGATGGCCGCGTTGGCGGTCGGGTCGCCGGAAGGATCGGCAAATCCAGTAACGACAATTTGGTGGTGCTTGATTCCGAGCGTAGTAGCGAGTTCGGCGATGCTTTCAAGCGAATTAACCAGTAGCGGAATTTTATTGGCTTCTTCAATGGATAATTGGTTTGAGTCCACGCTGAAATACAGCCTGGTGGATTGTACTTTCGCCACCAGCTCGCGCCAGCGCTGGCCGGCCGTCGGCTCGGGAGCGGTCTGAATCGCAGTGGGATGCAACGGCGCAGAATGGGCCTCGATGCCGACCTGCCAGGGAGCCGTGTCCATGGCCGCCAGCAACGCTTCGGGGGGTGGGGTTGCCGGGTCCCGTAATAGAACGAAATTCAACTGTTTTCCGGTTTGGCTTTGATTAATCAGAATGTAGTCCGGCTGCTTTTTAATGGCCTGCACGATATCGGCTTTTTTCTGCTCTGCGTACCACCAGTAGCCGAATTTCAGGCAGCAGCCGATGATCAATAAGCTAACTAACCCGTAGGCGAGCCAGGGTTTGCGACGAGGTTTTTCCTGGGCTTTGTGAAGCAGGCATGTGCTGAGCAGTGGCTGGGCTTCAGTGAAGGGCGTTTTATTGCCATCGAAGTACTCTAACTCGGAGAAAAAGCGCTGATGAATGACCTCCAGGGTCTCATTCAAATTATTAACCAGAGCCGGCGTTACACTGCCTTTGACTTTTGCTGCGAGCACCGCCATTGGCCCGACGATGATTTCAATCGTGTGTTCACCAAAACGAATGCTCTCAATTCGCGAGCCCGGTTGTTTGAATGAGTCGGAAACAAAATCATTGATGGCGGTGAGCATGGACGTCACTAATTCGGTATCTTCGCTGATGACGGATTCGGTATTGGTTTCGGCAATCAGCAGGCCGGTGTCCTTATGAATTAACAGCACCTGGTCCACTTGATAAAGCAGAGTTTTCAGTAAAGCAAACTCGCCGTAACTGATGCCCGATCGCCATGCTGCTATACGCCACCACCAGGCTTTCATGCTCAGGCTCTGGCTCAATATGTCATTGAGGTTATTCATCATTTCCGCAAGTGCAGCAGCAACTGACTTGCGAATGGCTGGGCCGATAATGGGGTAGAGCACATTGGTGATTCGATGTGGCTGCTTCTGGATCATCTGATCCAAGCTGGCAGTCACAGCAGGCTCAATGGCCTGCTGCACACCCTGGTCCGTTTGCGCTCGTTGCTGGATCGCTTCGGCAACCACCGCAGCTACCCTGTCGGTTTCTGATTGCGCGGCGATAGAGCGAAGCGCGCGGCTGTAATCCGGTCCCAGAATTAATTGTTGCAGACGATCGAAATCATCACCCAGTGGCTGCGCAGTGGTTTCAGCAGAGCCTTGCACCTGCGGGTCTTTCACTCCGGCCATGGTTAAATCTGCTCATCAACGCTTAAATTATTTGCCATGCTTGAGAGTAGATTTGCCAGCATTTTCCGATCGGTTTTATTGTTTTTCAGATCGTTGGACGTGGCCGCAAGCTGATCAGCTAGTTCCTGATGATTGTCGGCCACCTGACCGGACAGAGTTGTAATATCCTGCGCCAGGTTTTTCGCTTGCTGGGTGTGTTTTTCATCAAGAGCTTCAAGCCGTTGACTCATTTCTGCCAGTCGCTGCTGGGTGTCGTCCTGCAGTTGTTTTAATGCACTGCTGAAGGCAGATGCCATATCCTGCAATTGTTGTTGCAGGCGATATTCGAGCTCTTCTGCGCGTTGATGAGTTGCCCTTAGTTGTTCCCCGAACAGGAGATCCCGTATTTCATGCAATTGACGGCTAGCGTCTGCCGCGGCGGGCTTTGGGGCTTCGTGGGTCTGAGTCTGTGTGCTTTCCTGGACGGCGGTTTCCTTGCTCATTTTTTCCCCTTTTGAGCTATTTTCTGAATGATCTGGAGCCAGTTGCGTGAGTCACCGAATCTTCATCGAATCGTTGGCCGATATTAGTAGCATGGCATAAAAAAAAATCTAATCAATTTTTGTGATCAACAGGAGCGCAATAATGTCCAGATGCAGCTGAAAGCGCTTTGAAACGGGACTGTCGTGCAGCGGCGGTGCACATGCCCTGAACGGGGACAATCCGCTTCATGGGTCCTGGTAAAAGACCGAAACTTATAGATTGAACAATTATTACGCGGAAAAGCATTCGTGGTAAAGTAACACTTCGACGACCACATAAAAATAAATTCTAGGTGTTGAATGCAGTCTTCACGTAAACCTTGGTTCTCTTCACTTAATACTACCTTTGCAAAACTGGCAGCCTGGTCCTACCGTAATCGCTGGCTGGTGGGTGCCGTTAGCCTATTGATTTTAGTCGGATGTTCCTATCTTGCTCAGCAGGTCCGCACGGACAATAGTTTCGAAGCGTTTTTTGACGAGTCTGACCCCGCCTATTTGGCGTATCAGGTGCATCAGGAAAACTTCGGATCGGATGAAATTATCTACCTCATGTACGATGCTTCCGGCTATGAACACGGCGTGTTTAACCGCGAGCTGGTCAATAAAATACAGGATCTCACTGCGGAGATAGATAGCAAGGTGCCGTTTGTGCGCCGGGTTATGAGTGTCACCAATGCAGAGCTGATGATGGTGGATGGCGATGATCTGATTATCAGCAGCCTGGACGAAGAAATGCCGTTGTCTCAGAAGCGTTTGCTTGAGCTATCCAACTCGTTGAAAAAGCGTAAGTTATACGAAGGCAACCTCTACAGCAAAGATCTCGCCTGGGGCGGTATTCTGGTTGAAATGAGCCGCACCAGTACCGATCCCCTTGAAAAGATCCAATTCGACCCCGAGAAGGGCAGTGCCATGGATAATCTTTACCCCATGGTTTCCAATGCAGTATTAGAAGACATTCTCCAAAATCCGAAATACGCCGATATCCCGTTTTCCGTGTCTGGCGATGTGCCGTTGAATGCCGCGTATAACGAAATTCTGGTCGATGAACTCGGTTCGCTTGGGGTGGTTTGTCTGCTTATTATTGCCGTGATACTGGGGGTTTTCTTCCGGGGCAATCTCATTGCGGTCATCGCCCCCATCGGTGTTGTTATCCTTTCATTCGTAATGACCGTTGCTTTCATAGAAGCAATGGGCTGGCATCTGGATATGGGGTTCGGCATTGCCCCGGTTTTGTTGATGGCCGTGGGCATTGCCCATGCTGTTCACATCACGTCGGAATTTCTAATACTGGCGCGACGCTATGAAGATCGGGAAAAAGCACTGTACGAGACCCTGTATCTGGTGGGCACACCATGCTTGCTTACCAGTATTACCACCATGGTGGGGTTTGCTTCCATGAGCTTGACGCCCATCAGAACCGTTGCTCACGCTGGTATTTACATGAGTTTTGGTGTGCTCTCTGCTTTCTTTCTATCGGTCGTGTTGCTCACCTTCTTCCTTTCGTTTATGAAATCCCCCGCTACCAGGCGACCCGCAAAACCGGCACCTGTGACTCTGAATAATCTGCTTTCGGGATGCGCGCAATTCACGCTGAACAACAGCAAGAAGTTAATGAGTCTTTTTCTGGTTGTCTTAGCTGTATCATTTTGGGGTATCAGTAAGCTTCGGGTCGACTCCAATTGGCTAATGGACTTCACCGATAGGGTGCCGGTGAAAGTGGATGCGGTTAAAATCGATAATACGATGACAGGCCTGAATCCTCTGGCCTTTTTATTGGATACAAAAAAAGAAGGCGGTATTAAAAATCCGGAGTTCTTGAAAGAACTGGAGCGGTTGCAAGCGGAAGTGGAGACCCATTTTCCTCTTGTTAGAAAATCGACATCCATTGTTGATTTGGTAAAAGAGCTCAATCAAAGCATGAACAACGACGATCCGGCTTACTATCGCATTCCGGACAGCCGTGAGTTGATATCTCAATATCTGCTGGTGTATGAGATTTCCGGAGGAGAAGACTTACGTTCATTCGTATCGGAAGACTACTCTAAAGCGTTGCTTCAGATTCGTGCGCAACTGGTTTATGCGTCAGAGCTGCAGTCGTTTGAGCAGCAGATGAATGAATACTTGGCTGCTCACCGGTTAACTGAAAGTGAAAAATCCACGTCTGGGATGGGGGCGCTTTTAATTACATTGCTTACTTATATAAACTTCAGTCAGATAGAAGGTCTGACTATTGCGGTGATCGCGATAACGCTCGTTATTTCCGTTATTTATGGGTCATTAAAAATGGGGTTAGTGAGTATGATCCCGAATTTGGGCCCCATTATTGTGGTGGCGGGATTGATGGGGTTGTACGGCGTGGTTCTCGATACAACCAAATTATTTATTGCGACCATTGCATTGGGTATCGCGGTAGATGACACGATACATTTGGTCACCCGCTTTCGGTTGGAATTTCAGAAAATAGGCAATTACCGCCAAGCCTATGTAAATGCGGTTCAGGAAGTAGGAAGGGCATTGATAATCACGACGCTGAGTCTTGTTTTGGGTCTCTGTGTCCTTCTACTGTCACTGATGTCAGCTCAGGTCTGGTTTGGACTGTTATTGGCACTTGCAATGGTATTGGCATTGGTTTTCGATATTTTCATTATGCCTATTTTAATAATAGGATTGAAACCGTTTGGACCTGAGCTAGCGGCGGCATTACCCGCTGTTAGTTCCTATGACTCTGCACAGATGAAGGGTGATGAACTATAACAAGGATTGTTCATAGATGTTGACTGGGGCCGCAAGTTTGCGGTACGCGAACGTTCACAATAACTCGTATAAATGAACGGATTGACTCTTATGAATTTAACTTTTTTTCAGTGGTGGCTTAGCTGCTACACGATTCTGATTTCACTTTATTTCAGCTTAAGCTGGTTCATTAGTAACGACATCAAGACAACGCGTTTGGCGAAAATCCAAAAAGACAAAGAACTAAAGCTGGAGTTGGTCAAACGCGATATCAAGCAAAGTGTTAAATCACTGCTGCTGATATCGTTTTTCGTGGGTAGCGCCATCTGGTTGAACCAGGAAGGGTTCACTGTGGTGTCCGCGTGGGAACCTTCGATCCTTTCTTTTGTGCTCTGGCTGTTGGTGTCCATGTTCTTATATGACACCTGGTTTTACTGGGTACACCGGATCATTCATACCAAACGATTTTATAGGCGTATTCATCTGTGGCACCATCGCTCCAAATCCCCTGTGGTCTGGTCGAATAACAGCGACACCCTATTAGACGGAGTTCTGACACAAAGCTATTGGGTGTTCGCAGCTTTGGTTCTGCCGATGCCAACCGCGTTGGTGATACTGGTTCATAAAATATATGACCAGGTAACCGGCATGCTTGGTCACGCTGGTTATGAGTACGGCGGTATGCTGACCCTGCCCCCGTCACCTTTTGCTGCGGTTACCTTTCATGACCAGCACCATGAGCACTTCACTTGCAATTACGCTACGCAGTTCCTGTTTTGGGACAAGCTGATGGGCACATTGCATCCGGATTATAACGACGTGACTGCACGTAATTTAAAATCACCGCAACAATCTACTCAAGACAAAATTGAAAATACCTAAGTAAAGTTTGGTGGCTGTGCCCTGGTTATTAATAGTCGACAGTTGGCTTGTAGCAGGGCATTCGTCCCATTAGCGGGCGCGATTTGTTCATTTCGGATAAGCAGTCGTTGGCTTGTTGATTGAGTTTCCTCAGCATCTCCAGGTTCTCTTGTTTGCGTTGTTTGAGCGACAGTGTCTCATCGGAATACTGCAGCGCCATGGTCTGTCCGCAGCGAACAGTGATTTTAGGGAAGGCTAAAGGATAGGAGTAGAAAAGGTCGATATAAATATTGGTAAAAAGAAACAGCAGCCAAGCGATCGGAGAACTCATCAGCCCGGTGAGATAAAAAACGTAGAGATTGATAAAGTGGTTTAATGAGAGCGGAAACCCTGGCCAGAATTCACCACCTCTTAATCGTACCAGACCGCTGTATCGAAAAATAAACTTGCTCTCCCACAGAATCGGAGTGACTTCATGGGCCCCTGCAACGCAAATGGGATAAGCGTTCACTTTTAACGGGGCTGCTGCGTGCACAAACCAGGTTTGCGGTTTTTTGATGAATTCACCATTTCTATATTGAAGTTTATACATGCGAGTTTGATTGCGATGCCAGATCGAACGCAATTGATCGGTGTTTCCTCCCGGTGGCAATATTACCCACTCGCCGGCCTCAAGGCAGCTTTGTACTGTTTTAATGGACGACACTTTAAACCCCAGGCGACGCGCATTCTTTCCAATAATGGGAATACCGAATACCCGGGCATCGGACATGAAGGCAATCGTTTTGCGCTTGCCCATGCTCGGATTCAGCGATCGCAATGCGAATTTAGCACCTGAGAAAGCAGAGTATCCATCGCCTCCCCTTAGGAGCGCAGTCGCGCCGGGTGCCGCCTGGGTCGAGCCTCAATGAAGCAGTCGATTAGTCTGAAGCGCTAGCCTTATTCAGATCTCTTGGCAGCGGACCACTACTTCAATACACTAAGCCTTTCTAACCAGCCTTCCAATGGATGCGGGATAAAATGCCAGTCAAAGCGTAGCCCGCCAGAGTACATCTACCCTGTGTCTCCTTGAGTACGAGTTCTGAAATAACACTATGAGTCAGAAAGATAGAATTGTCCCTGAACCTAATGAAATGAAACGGCGTACCCGGGACTTTGATTGGGCGGCCACGCCTCTCGGACCGCGTGCGCAATGGCCTCAGGGCCTGAAAACGGCAGTGGAAATTATGCTTGGTTCGCGCTACGCCATGTGGCTTGGATGGGGGCCGGAATTAACCTATTTTTACAACGATGCCTACGCAGAAATGACGCTGGGTGCCAAGCATCCTTGGGCACTCGGACGACCGGCAAAAGACGTCTGGTCGGAGACCTGGTCAGACCTCGGCCCGCGGGCCGAATCGGTGTTACAAACCGGTGAGGCGACCTGGGATGAAAGTTTGTTGTTATTCCTACAACGACGCAACTTCCTGGAGGAAACGTATCACACCTTTTCTTATAGCGCGTTGTCCGCAGACGATGGCAGCATTGGCGGCCTGCTATGTGTTGTTACTGAAGACACAGAAAGAGTGATTGGTGAACGTCGCTTAAACACCTTGCGTGAGCTTGCCGCGCGCACTAGTGAATCGGTGCGGACGGTGACGCAGGCATGTCAGGATGTTGCCCGGGTGCTGCAAAACAGCCGCAAGGATCTACCTGTCGCACTGGTTTATCTTTTAGAAAACGATGGTCAGCATGCAACCTTGGAAGGGGTGACTGGGATCGACCCGACGTTGCCAATATGTGTCGATAGAGTGGATATATCAGAGCGCGGTGTTCACTGGCCATTCCAGGAAGTAGTACAGCGCGGACGCAGTGTTGAAGTTGGAAACCTGGGCCATCACTTTGGCGAAGCCCCGGCGGGTATCTGGCCGGAAGTGCCGCAAAAGGCCGTGGTATTGCCACTTTCGAAGCCCGGTCAAAACCAGCTCGCCGGATTTCTGGTGGCGATGGTCAGCCCGAGATTGGAGTTTGACGATGCGTACCGGGGGTTTTTTGAGCTTGTGGCCGGGCAAATAGCCACTGCTGTTGCCAACGCCCGGGCCTACGAAGAGGAACGAAAGCGCGCCGAGGCGCTGGCGGAATTAGACCGGGCAAAAACCACTTTCTTTTCCAATGTCAGCCATGAGTTCCGCACGCCGCTGACCTTAATGTTAGGTCCGATAGAGGAGATGTTGAATGGGGTGGGGGAACCACTGCCGGGATCTGTTAAGGCAAATCTGGAAGTGGTAAACCGGAATGCCCTGCGTTTGCTTCGGTTGGTGAATTCGTTATTGGATTTCTCCCGTGTCGAAGCGGGACGCAACAACGCGCTTTTTCAACCGACGGATATTGCCGGCTTCACCATCGATCTGGCCAGTGTGTTTCGCTCCGCACTTGAGCGAGGTGGATTAAAGCTGATAATAAACTGCCCGCCTATGTCCGAGCCAGTATATCTCGATCGGGAAATGTGGGAAAAAATTGTTCTGAATCTACTTTCCAACGCCTTTAAATTTACCTTTGAGGGCAGTGTGTCTGTTTCATTACAAGCCTGGGAAGAAGGCGTAGAGCTGTGTGTTCAAGATAGCGGTACTGGTATTGCGGAAGACCAGCTGCCTCATTTGTTCGACCGCTTCCATAGAATTGAGAATGTCCGCTCGCGTACCCACGAAGGCAGCGGTATCGGACTGGCGTTAGTGCAGGAGTTGGTGAAGTTGCATGGGGGGACGATCAAGGTAGAGAGCCAGATCGATATAGGTACCCTGTTTTCAATTCACATTCCGTTCGGTAAACATCATTTGCCTGCCGAACAAGTAGCAGAATTCGTACCCGCACCGTTTGCTGAAGGAAGCGCTTCACGCTATTTAGAAGAAGCGCTACGCTGGCTTCCGGATGAGGCGTTGGAAATAGACACGATCGAAGGCCAGCCTCCGCTGATATTGGTGGCGGATGACAATGCGGATATGCGGGAGTACATTGTACGCCTGTTGTCGGAAAACTACCGGGTAGTTGCTGTTGCAGACGGCGAAGCGGCTTTGGAGGTGATTCGCCGCAGGCGGCCGAATTTGGTGCTGAGCGATGTAATGATGCCCAAACTGGACGGTTTCGGGCTTCTCCGCCTGCTTCGCGATGATCCCGATTTGCAACAGATTCCCGTGATTATGTTGTCCGCACGGGCGGGAGCGGAAAGTCGTATCGACGGTATGGAAGCCGGCGCCGATGACTATCTAGTTAAGCCCTTTAGCGCACGGGAGCTGTTGGTGCGTGTGGACTCCTACCTTAAAATCAGCAAACTACGGACCGAAGCTGCCAGACAGGTACGTGAAAACCAGTTGAAATTACGACTGGCGCTTGAAGTCGCCCGTATGGTGCATTGGGAGTGGGATCAGGCAACGGACAAGCTCGAGTTGTCACAAAATGCCCAGACCGTTTTTGGCGTGTTACCGGACTCCAGCATCCAGAATCTGCAAAGCGCATTTGATTTAGTGCATCCTGATGATCGTGCGTTTGTCCGTACGGCTATCGAAAATGCAGCCGACAGCGCTAGCGAATTTCATTTTGAATTCCGCATCCTGCGGCCGGACAACGGCGATACTGCCTGGTTTGAACAATGGGGCTATGCCATTGTCGACGAGTCTCGCAATAGCGTTCGACTTGATGGCGTCGCGATGGATGTAACTGAGCGCAAAGTGTCGGAAACCGCATTGCATAAAAGTGAAAGCCATTTGCGGGCTGTCATTGAAAACACGCCTGAATGTATAAAAATTGTCGATAAACAGGGCACCCTGCTGCAAATGAACGACGCCGGACAGCAGATGATTGAAGTAAGCAAGGGCGCGAGAGTGATTGGTGGTTGTGTTTACGATCTTATCGCACCGGAATACCGCGATGCGTTCAAGGCCTTTAACGAACGAATCTGCGCCGGTGAGCGCGGTGAGTTGGAGTTCGATATTATCGGTTACCAGGGCACCCGGCGCCATATGGAATCCCATGCTGTTGCATTAAAACGTTCGAATGGAGATTTTGTGCAGTTAGCACTGACTCGGGATATTTCCGCACGTCGCCGAGCTGAAATTGCACTGCGTAATGAACGTGACCTGCTGGCCATTACACTTCGCAGTATCGGTGATGCCGTGATCGCAACGGATAGTAACGCCTGTATTACCAATATGAATGCCGTCGCTGAGGCGCTTACAGGATGGACGCTCAATGAGGCAATGGGGCAACCCCTCGAATCCGTATTCCGTATTGTTAATGAAACTTCGCGGGACAACGTCGAGAATCCGGCATTGAAAGCGCTGCGTGACGGTGTGGTCGTAGGGTTGGCGAATCACACGCTTCTTATTCATAAACAAGGCCATGAGTTTCCAATTGATGATAGTGCTGCGCCAATCATTAGCCACGACGGTAAGTTGGTGGGCTGTGTGTTGGTGTTTCGTGATATCAGTGAGCGCAAAATCATGGAGAATGCGTTGCGCGAAAGTGAAGCCCATTTCCGCCATATGGCCGATAATGCGCCCACCATGCTCTGGGTTTCTGATCCGGAAGGTGCCTGCACTTTTCTTTCCCGCGGGTGGTATGAATACACCGGGCAAACAGAAGCAGAGGGGGTGGGGTTAGGCTGGCTCGCAGCCGTTCATCCCGAAGACCGGGACCGAATTGGAACTATTTTTTCAGATGCAAATCGCGCGCAACGAGAATTCTCGTTCGATTATCGCCTAAAAGGCCATAATGGCGAGTACCGTTGGGCGATCGATGCCGGTCGGCCCAGATTCGACGCGCGTGGCCACTACCTCGGATATGTCGGTGCGGTGTTCGATGTTCACGAGCGTAAGTTGGCCGAGTATTTTCGCTCAAGTCAGGCGCTGATCTTGGAAATGATCACCACAGAGCAGAAACTAAGCGAGATTCTTCCTGAGCTGGTCAATTTAATAGAAAAGCAGATAGTGGGCGCAATTGGATCGATTCTTCTGTTGAATGCGAGTGGAACTCAGCTTGCCACTGGATCAGCTCCGCGACTTCCTGATTTTTATAATAGGGCTATTGATGGAATAGAAATAGGCCCTGCCGCAGGCTCCTGTGGTACCGCTATCTATACTCATCAGCGAGTCATCGTCGACGACATCGGTAGCAGCCCGTTA
Source organism: Ketobacter sp. MCCC 1A13808 (assembly GCF_009746715.1). Taxonomy (NCBI): domain Bacteria; kingdom Pseudomonadati; phylum Pseudomonadota; class Gammaproteobacteria; order Pseudomonadales; family Ketobacteraceae; genus Ketobacter; species Ketobacter nezhaii. The sequence continues at coordinate 28,176 of NZ_VRKW01000017.1, read as the reverse complement.
TGGGAGGATTTTCGTGGACTTGCTCATGACAGTGGGCTGCATGCCTGCTGGTCCGAACCGATTACCGCAGCGGACGGAACGTTACTTGGTACCTTCGCGGTGTATTTTCAACAAGTACGTTCCCCAAAAACAGCGGAAATCAGCACTCTGGAATCGGTGGCACGATTTGCGGGTATTGCTATCGACCGGCCACGAGCGCAGCAAGCTCTGCGCGAGCGCGAACAACGTTTTCGTGTCTTCACTCAGGCCACGTCTGATATGGTTTTTCGGGTCAGCGCAAACTGGTATGAGGTTCACCAAATAGAAGGGCGAGCGTTTATTAGGGACGCAAACCGGCCATCTGATAAGTGGATAGAGAACTATATCTATCAGGACGATCTGGCTACCGCGCTAGCGGAGTTAGAAATCGCCGCAGTGAACAAGCAGGTCCTTGAGTTTGAACACCGGGTTGTCCGCCAGGACGGCTCTCTTGGCTGGACATTAACCCGGGCTATACCGATCTTGAGTGATAGCGGAGACATTATCGAGTGGTTTGGTGCAGCGACGGATATAACCGAAAGGAAGAGCGCCCAGGAAGCACAGATACGTAATGCTGAAACGTTTGCAACCCTCGTGGAGCAATCGCCGTTGGGTATTTATGTGGTGGACTCGGATTTTCGTATTGCGCTGGTCAGCCTCGGTTCGATGCCCGCCTTCCAGAACGTACAGCCGGTCATCGGGCGTGATTTTGCGGAGGTCATGCGCACCATTTGGCCGCCTTCCTTTGCCGAGGATGCCATTCGCATTTTTCGCCATACCCTCAACACAGGGGAGCCCTATCTGGCACCCAGTCTGACAGAGCAACGTAAGGATTTGGGCGAACAAGAGTCTTACGAATGGCAGGTCAATCGCATTGTTCTGGCGGACGGTCAATTCGGTGTTGTCTGTTATTACTATGATTCTACCCGGTTGCAAGCGGCGTTGCAGGCGTTGGGAGAAAGTGAAGAACGCTTTCGTATGTTGGCTGAAAATATGAGTCAGCTGGCCTGGACGTGTGAAGTGCTGGGCAAAGTGACTTGGCTTAATCAGCGTTGGCTTGATTACATCGGCAGACCGTTTGAAGAGATGGGAGACGAGGGCTGGTTACAAACAATTCATCCGGACTATATCAGCCAGGTGAAAGGCAGTATAGCGAACGCGCTCCGATCCGGCGAGGTCTGGGAAGATACGTTTCCTTTGCTGGGCTATGATGGTCAGTACCGATGGTTTCTTTCACGGGCGATTCCGATTCGTGATGAACGGGAAGTTATTGTCTACTGGTTCGGAACGAATACGGACATTACAGAGTTGCGGGAGACCCAACAGCTGCTACAAGAAGCGGACGAGCGAAAAAATGAATTTCTAGCGACGCTTGCTCATGAATTGCGAAATCCACTTGCACCAATCCGTACGGGGCTCGATTTTCTACGAATGACCAAGGCAAATCCAGTCAACGTCGACGAAACCCTTTCCACTATGGAACGTCAGACGTTGCAATTGATTACATTGGTCGATGATCTGCTTGATGTATCGCGCATCACCCGGGGCAAACTCGAACTAAAGCGTGCTTCAGTGGCGTTGTCGGATATCGTTAAAAGTGCGGTTGAAGCCTCTAATCCGTTTATCGTGGATTCGGGGCATAGACTAACCGTGCGTCTGCCTGAAAACCCGGTTTATTTACATGCTGATCCGCATCGCATGGCGCAAGTTATATCCAACGTGTTAAATAATGCAGCCAAGTACACGCCGGATGGCGGTGAAATTCAGCTTATGGTAATACCGAATGGGGAATGGGTTAGTATTTCCGTAAAAGACAACGGAATTGGCATCCCCCCGGCGATGCTGGGACGAATATTTGAAATGTTTACCCAGATCGAGCACCCGATTGAAAGGACGTATGCCGGGTTGGGTATCGGGTTAACCTTAGTGAAACGATTGGTGGAAATGCACGGCGGTAGTATTTCAGTGCAGAGTGAAGGTGAACTCAAAGGCAGTACATTCGTTGTTCGTTTACCAATTCTGAAAGAAACCGATACGGTGAGTGAGCGTATGCCAGCAGAGCAAGCGACGTTGGATATGACAGCAGAATTGAGAATCGTGATCGCAGATGACAACAAAGATGCCGCCAGTACCTTGACGCAGCTAATAGAAATACTGGGCCATGAAGTGTTTGTTGCGCATGATGGTTGGGACGCTATTCAGTTGGCAGAAAAGGTTCGGCCCGATGTTATATTGATGGATATCGGAATGCCAAATATGAATGGATATGAGGCCACTCGCGAAATTCGCCTGCGCCCCTGGGGTAGTGAAATTACGATAATTGCGTTAACCGGTTGGGGGCAAAGTGAAGATCGACGAAAAACCGCAGAAGCCGGGTTTAATCATCATCTAGTAAAACCGTTGGATCTGAGTGAGTTGACGTCGTTGTTGTCGGGCCTTTCCGGCTCGGTACGGGAATCGACGTCAACTGACGAAATCAGTGATTGATAAACCGGATCAGGCCTGGGGGGGACCATTATGCTACGTAAATTATTTCTATTGCTAACGCTGGTCACGGCGATGGTATGGGGTCCACTTGCAAGTGCGGATCCCATTCAGGATATCTGGACCGGGGAAAAAGTAGACCTGCCGACTACTAATGAAACCAAGTCCATTTCGGTGACCGACAACGCGCAAACTGACGCCGCGATCGAAGAACGTTTAAAGAATATCTATTCCAACATTCAAGAGCTGAAGTCAATCCAGGTCAAGGTCAACAGTGGCGTGGTGGCGTTGTCCGGAGAATTGCTAACCACAGCCGCCCAAACCGAAGCGATTGAATTGGCATCCCAGGTGGAAGGGGTGGTGGAGGTTGAGGATCGCACTATCCGAGTGAAAACCATCAGCGTGCGTCTGCGTCATGCACTGGATAACTTCGTCGCGCGCACGGATCAGTGGATCGCTTATCTGCCATTGCTGATGGTCGCGTTGATCGTGATGATTGGCTTCTGGTTGTTGTCCCGCTGGGTGTTGCGTTGGGATGGTTTTTTTCAGCGTTTTTCCAACAATGCCTTCATCGTTGATTTGCTAAAGCAAGTTACCCGAGCCTTGTTAATAGTAACGGGATTGTTCGTTGCGTTAGAGATTCTGGATGCAACTGCGTTGTTGGGATCATTGCTCGGTGCGGCCGGGCTGCTGGGTTTGGCAGTTGGCTTTGCCATTCGTGACACAGTTGAAAATTATCTTGCCAGTATTTTGCTAAGTGTGCGTCAGCCGTTTTCACCCAATGACCATATCGTATTGGATAGCTATGAAGGTAAAGTCATTCGGCTTACATCCAGAGCCACGATTTTGATGACATTCGACGGCAACCATGTGCGTATTCCCAACGCGATTGTATATAAAGGTATCATTACTAATTATACGCGTAATCCTGAACGCAGATTCCGCTTTCAGGTGGGTGTTGATACGGGTGTGGATCTGACGGCGGCCCGTTCGTTGGCCATTAAAACTACGCTGCAAACAGAAGGCGTAATTGCGTCACCGGCGCCAGCTTGTCACATCGAAACCCTGGGCGATTCTAATGTGGTCCTAACGGTTTATGGTTGGACGGATCAGCTACGATTTGATTTTCTAAAGGTGCGCAGCGCGGTTATTCAGAATGTAAAAGATGCATTTGATGCAGCCGATTTTGAAATGCCAGAACCGATCTATCGCCTGCGCTTGCAGGGAATGGCCGAGAGCATGCTGGAGCAAACCACGCAAAGAAAAGCGGATGACAGCGTGAGAGCGCCAGTTACTGATATCCCCGCCAGCGAAGCCGTAACCCAGCAAATCAATCACGCAATTGGTGTCGAAAAAGATACGGAGCTGGACGTAAAAATTCAGCAGGAAGCGGCTCAGGAAGCTGATTTGCTTAACGACAATGTAGCCAAAGAATAAAAGGCGATCGCTTGCGGCGTTGGGCTCGTTATGGGGTTCAGGGGTGTTGGATCTGCTTCAAAAAACATTGGATTTTATACGGCGTTAATTCGGAATCATTTAGGATGGGCAGCTCCGGCATACACTGTAACAACGCTGTCACGAACAAGCCGCTGCCCTGGTGGGATAGGACTTCAGTTTGATCCGTGGTGTAGACCGGCGTGGTGTTAAAGCCGCAGCTGGGTGAACGACTTTGTACGATAAATCCTTTCAGTTCGGGATAAGCGTTGGCGACACACTGTCCCATGGAAAGCAGCCGCTCTGTCACATCCAAATTTGCAATGTCCCTGCCCCGTGCTCGGATTTGCTCGCCCGCCTGAACTAAGTTAACCGGTGGCCGCGGGATGCCCAATCCGGCCATGCTTTCCGGACAAAGTGGCAGCAGGTTCACAAAGGGTTGGATATGCTCAGCAACAATCCCATTGAATTTGTCAGCGCCATCGTAGCGCACTCTGTTGCCCGTTAAGCAGCTGCTGATTCCTACGAGTGGCAACGTCGGGTTATGGGTTGTCAGGGTCATCGGGTGCAGCTTCCTCATCCAGGTTCGTTTGGGTATGGTGAACCTTAGATCAGATACAGTAAAGATCCTCTAAAGTGAATTCGGCTGCTATGCGGTCCGAAATTGCATAGGGGGCCATGATTCGACCCAGGAGTCCGTTAAATGTCGTGGAAACAGATTGAACTCACACTCAAGCCCAGGCCGAGAGGTTTTCACCTGGTGATGCCTGAAATCCTGGCCGCTATCCAGGAGCCGTTACGGGATTATGAGACGGGTTTGGCCCATTTCTTTATTCAGCACACGTCGGCTTCTCTTAGTATCAATGAAAATGCAGATCCCGATGTGCGAGCGGATCTGGAGTCCCATTTCAATCATATGGTGCCTGAAAACCAACCCTATTATCGGCACACGCTGGAAGGAAGCGATGTACGGGTTATATAAGTGTTGATTATCGTACCGCGTTATATACGAGTATATGGACAGCTTCATTGTTCAGCTAGAGATTAGGATTGGAGCGCTTTTTAATCGATTTAAGTTGGGGTAGCATTTAACTAATTTTTAGCACTATATTTGCGCCGAGGCTGCTATGAGTAAGGAAAGTCCAGATACCAAAGAAAGACAAAAAGAGCGGTATTTAAAAAAGGCGATTGAGGAAGGGCTAAAAGTTCTAAAAACAGGCAAAGTTATTGATGGCAGAGAAGCCTTTTCAGAAATTCGTAGAAATTATAAATTACAATAGCTTTTTATAATCAATGAGTTAGCATGGATTTTCATGGGGGTTACCACTCCCAATCTTCGGTAATGTATTTAAACATCTCATTTATATAGGAAATGAGATAAGCACGTATTGACTCAGTTTCTCGCTCGTCGTCGGGAACGTGGGTATCCAGCCAGTTTTCATCCCCTGAAAAGAGAACTTGAAGCAGCCGATGATCGGCTACGTCCATCTGAAAAGCATTCCCATTCCAGACTATTGCCAGCTTCCCCTGAGACAGTTCTATGAGTTTCTCTAAAGGCAAAGAGTATAATAGTGATTTCGCCTGCCACAGCCTATTGTTCACGTTGTTGTCCTCAGTTGAAAATGGGTATTATAGTCCGTGGATCAATAGGCATCAAAAAGTGATAGTCCTGTCTTTTGGGCAGGGCTTTCATGAAAGATGCTCGTTTGGTCGCTTTCGGCCAGAAAGTAAGAGAAATCAGAAAATCAAAAGAGCTATCACAAGAAGCTCTTGCTGACATTGCTGGCGTGGATAGAAGCTATATGGGGCATATTGAGCGCGGCGAAAAAAACATTACATTGACTAAAATCTATCAGATTGCTGAGGCGTTAAACATCAACGCGAGTGAGCTGCTAGAAGATTAATTTTACATAAAAGCGATTTAAATTGAGTAGTCGATTGGACTTTCTCTTGCTTTGTGTTTCAGAAATTGGATATTGAAACGGGCCTCCGGCTTGAGGGCGTATTCATCATACTCCATTGATCAATTGGAGGCACGGGTCGAAGAAATCCAAAGCAATAGATCTGTTCTTCAGGCTACCAAAAACTCGGGCACCGCTAGAAGTTATAGAGCGGTGCCCGTTGGTTCCCTACGAATTGAGCTACCCGCATTTTGTGGTTGGCCACTACAGTTTTGCTCTGCTCAAAATCGCCGCCCTTAACAAATGATCATTTTTCAGTATCTGAACAATATTCCTGGCGTCATCGATACCTGAATGCTGACGACCTAGGAATTCAAGACCAGATAGTTGAATTGCTCGCGCGAGTCCAACCCTATGCCCGTGTTTCCTGGCAAATAACTGCTTTATGTTGATGTGTTGAAGTGGCTCAAGGGGATTCTGGAGTTCCTTGAGCCCGGTCTCAGAGCTAAAATGACGCTGGTCAAATTTTCCCCAGCTCCCCCAGGTTTTGATGTGGTACTCGGCCACCCAATCTTCCAACAATTGTACTGCATCTTTCAACGGTGTTGCCTGATCTACATCCTGTTGTTGGATTCCAGTTAGACCTATACAGAAAGGCGTCAATGATCTATGCCACTGCGGATGCACGTAGATCTGCCGCTCATCCAGTAGCTCGAAGCAATCCCTATCTAATATTCCCATTACAGCACCAATTTCGATAATCTCCATTTCTTCTGGAGGTAAAGGTGGGACCTCGTTACAAGTACATTCGAGATCCACAAGTAGAATAGTCTTTTGAGATATAGAGGCTTTCATATGCAGCTGCTCTAAAATGCACAGAAATTTATAGGTGCGATTCTAAATTTCATCAAGCTTGATCCAGGGTTTACTTGAATCAATAGAGGCTAACCACACGCAGAGATTCAACGGCGTTCCACGATTTCCAATTATAACTAGTAAAAAACCGTCCATTTCCCCATTAAACGAGCGCAAATATTCGCATGCTGTTTGCCTGTCCGTTCCTGATGGTGATGGTGTGCTCTCGGGGTGAGTATGCCATAGTCCCACAGCATGATATCCACGTAAAAAATTGTCTTTACGGTCTCTGTTAGCAATATTTAAATCGGGATGAAACCCGTATCGTGATCGTCTGTCTGATGGGTAAGGTCCAGTGGCTATATCGATATAAACAGTGACACTTTCTGGCGTATCACTAAAAAGTTGTCCTCCCGCCTCTGTTTTCCAAAAATTAGTCTGAGCATGGCTATACATGTGAGTTAAAACCTCTGTGCTGAACTGTATAATCCCTCTGTCACCAGGTAGCCTGAAACTACGTTCACTCATAGGTCATTCTCGATCATCAAACCATCAAACTCAGAGGCCTTTTCAGCCCATTCCTTAAATCGGAGCCCTGAATAGCATTTATCAAGATATTTTTTCCCTCTTATCCAATGCCTGGCGATGGGGCTATCTATCTTTTTATCTAAAAGGTCCAGTGCTGCCTCTGCTGTCAGGGCAACTGCGTGCGTAGCCGCAGTAGACGTATAATTTTGAAAGCTGCTGCTGCATGCTGGCTCATTCAGCATTACTCCATCAGGCCAGTCAACAGCATTCAAGCTCTGTAGCCTATCGATGTTGTTTGTTACCCAATAGTTATCTACCGGCAACAGGCATGCATGAGCAGAAGCAACGAAAGGTTCCATCCATGCAATGAGGAGGTCAACTTTATGCTTTCTTCGCTCTAGGTCGATACAAAGCCGTACGTCGGGCTCCCCGGTGAGGTCCATGATCATATCAACATCTTCCAAAGTATTGGATTTTAACCATAGCTGAATAGACATAGAAAATCCGATGGCATTGCAACTTGGCCAACGTATCGAAATACTCTCGGCCAATCGATATACTTTAGAAAGACCAATTGAATCTGCTCCTAAAGTGTGCCGCCCAATATTGGCAGAAGTCAAAGTATCATCATCTATCAACGTCAGCTTACCGATTCCCGATTTTGCCAGCTGCTCGGCAACTGGGCTGCCTAAAGCACCGGCACCGATAATTAACACGTGCTTTAACTGTCTGTCCGCATATTCAGGATGTTGGTCTCTGCCTGTAGTCCAACTCACATCTAATCTTTCAACTTTGAGAGGAATAAGGCTACTGCTAGGGAATGATTTTATGGAATTTCCCTGTTTTATCTTCGAAGGAGGACCTCCAGGCAAAAGGTAGCCAAAAGCGCAGCCAGGCGCTCTAAAAATAACAACTTTGTGAATGCTTCTGCCTCTACGCCCTCCAGATTTAAAAAAATTATCAGCATCATTGACCCCTAGTTTAACTTTGATTAGTCGCTTAATATCTTTTAAATTCTTCGGCCAACTGTCTGGAACGAACGGAAATGTGATAGGTATCTCAGCAAGCAAAACGCTTGAGATAGTATTTCCATTACTTAGTGAGCTGGCGTAACGGCCTCTAATGCTTGAGTCATCACCTGCGATCACAATTCGTCGATTCTCTATAAAAGTGGACTTGTAAATCTTTGATGCGTAAGGCTCTGGATTGGTAGTGAATGCTTTTGCTATCGGCTGGGCTTTGGTGCAACACCTTGAACAGTGTATTGCCCAGTAATTCATTGCTTCGTTGAAAAAATGGTTATCCAATTCCCCATGTGACCACGGCTCTAGAAACGATGAATAAAACAGATCAATGAGCTGTTCAATACGTGCTTGGGGAGAACTTCCACTTAATGGGCCAGGGTCTCCATCTATACACAGGTGGCCATCAGACTCAACGTGGGGAATCTTAAGAATATATTTTTTGGGAAGAGAAATCGTAGCTAGGTCTCTATCAGAAAAACCAAGTGGGATATCTATCCATGCCGTGTCAATGGTTCTTCCTGCTGGTAGATCGTTTATAAGAAGAGGAAAGCGCCGAGCGCCATTGGAAGACGTTATTTCATCCAATAGGCACTCATGCTCCCTAAGAAATTTATTAAACTCATCCGCCAATTTAAGCTAATCCTTTCGTTGGCGGAGCCTTGTGAGGCTGACTTGGTTTTCTCGGTGCCAAACCACTACCATTTGGTGGAGTTGGGCTCTGAGCAGCGGTGCATCCGAAGACCTCTTTTATTGTCTGCCTCCTGGAGTCTTGATCAGTAGCTGCCATGATCTCATTGAGATCCTCTAAAAGTAGTTTGGTCCAAATATCAAATGACTGCTTTAATCTAGGTTTTTCATTCCACTTTTCAGCAAAGTTCTCACCTTCTACTGTTGGGTTTGCAATCCAATACTCATTTTCTCTCCGTTCAATCATATATGGCATTAGCTCAACTAGATCGATTAGAAGCTCTATTGGGTGTGTATAAACTGCGCCTTTATCTGCCAACCCTTCGTAACATTGCGTTAATAGAGTGACGATGATTATCGATATAGGCTTTAAATCAGGTTCTATGTAATTTCGTCTAACGGCCATGTCCCTGTGTCGCTTCAAAAGCCGTATTGCCACTCGCAATGTGTCAGAAATCTCAACTTCTTGTTCAGGAACAGGAGTGACACTCTCTGCGCTATAGCTGTCGTGCATTGACTTCTCTAGCAACCATCTTAGTAAAGGTCTAGACGATTGATCTGATACCCAACTAGAGAAACCTTCAGGATTTGATGTTTTCCATTTTCTTGAAGGAGTATCTACAACAGCTAAAGCTTTGTTTCTATAGCGATTGCTAGGAGAAAAAGTGATACGGCTGGAGGTTGATTGAGGAACCTTATCGAGCGGAGTCGAAGGGGTAAATTCGATGTAGTATCTGCGTCCTTGAAAATCGACTTTCCAGCATCGTTTTTTTGGCTCGGGATCCCATTCTTCAAGAGCAGCTCCCACTTTTTCGTAAAAGTCCATTGGTTCACTAGTTTCAATCATGGACAGATCAACAGAACACACAGCGTCGATGTCGAACTTTGAATTGTCTGGTGATCTAATCAGAGTTTTGGTACTTGCCGACCCCTGTGGGATTATACGTATTGACTCGCTAGGCCAATTCAGCTTTTCAACCAGTTTTCTTGCCATGTCTTCATAATCAGAGGAGGCGTCTTCAAAGACACTTTCATCGACTTTTATATGATCGTTAACTAATTGAATGTCTTCAGCTAGCGCTTCCAGTTGATGACTCGAATCCTGAAAGTTTTCGACGGAAAGAGACTTTATTAATGTTTTTTGGGCTTGTTCGTTCCGTCTAATGATCGCCTCATTTACGAGGTATGAATAGTGGGTTTCTGTCACGTTAATCTCCTTTATCTGAGACTGATTTGATGTTGATGTTCGCCTTCGGAACTAACTGATAAGACATCATTTCCAGTTATATCCAGAGCAGGCGTGAATGGCTTAGATCCATCAGGTCTATCGTAGACTCTACATACTGAATGATTTCCCGCTTGTAACATTTGCCCAAACTTAAAAATCGCACTTGCTGGGGAAACCCCAAATACATGTACCATCTTTGATCGCCAAGAATCTTGAATCATTTTTATAGCTTGTCGGGCTAAGCTTGAAAAATTTTCTAGTCGTTCTTTTGAATTAATGCAGTTGGGGGATGGGGTGGCGTTGGTTATTCTAACCCAGCCAATTTTCTTTTCTTGGACGGCTTGCGCCAATTCTTCAGGCAAGGCGTTGATGTCGAGCTCTGCCGTCAGTTCGAAAGAAAGGATTGTTTCTTCACCATTATTATGGCTTTCGATTTCATAAGAAATGTCAAATTTTGAGTCCGGAGTCAGATTGTGTTCTGGCCAGCTCCATGTTTTTAAATTCCGATCATACTGGAAAATCTCTACATTTCTGGCTTCACCGATAATCCTTCCTGCAAGAACTAGTACGGGAACCAAATGGAGTGGGAAGATTCCCAGAGCATCAGGTGCCGTCAATGATGTCTGAGAAGGTCTATTGCTTGTGAAACTAATCAGCTCTCGCACATCTGACTCATGCTCGTGAAGAAAATGTCCCCAAAAGCCTGGGCGACTTCGATCGTCTCGCTGGGTTCTTCGGATCATGTGTTTGATTTCTGGAAGTGGACCAAGTTTTCGGCTCAGTGCTGAGTTGCAAAGTTCTGATTTAGATACATTTGTTGGCACTTGAGCTAAATCGGCCAGCAGAGTTATAAGTTGTATAGTGGGATACTTCAAACTATCCAGTAAAAAGCTAACTTTTGCAGCATGTTCATCACGCATCAGTTGTAAATCAGATGCTGGATGACCAATTACATCTATCCTATCTATGAGCCTATGATGACCATCACACATTAGCATTATGTTTTCTGGGACATCTGATAGTGCATGAGAGTTCTCATTCCCTCTTGGGCCATCGGGATCGGAAGCTATGATGTGAGCCAAATAGGCAATCCTTGCAGTTTTCGTTGTTAAGGGAGTGGCTCCAAGATCCTGGCCACATCCACGGTACATACACCTTCCTCCCGCATCATGCCATACCTTAGCAGAAGTAAGGGGCGAGATCGCCTTTCCTCGGCCTTGGCCAAATAGTTCATCCCTTGCTTTCTTTAGCTCAGTGATATCTTTGACCTTCGCGTCTAGCAACATCCAGTCAGATCTTGAGGTCGTACTTTCTACTAACACCTCACAAGGAAGCTCTATCCGTTTAAGCATATTCTTCTTAGAAAGCGTCTTTAGAACAGGTACAGACTCCGTTCCTAAATCGCCCACCACTAACTGGGACGGCTCTGCACTTTGCTCATAAACCTTGAAGACATGTTTAGCATAAGCATAAACTACGGTTTTACCTGTCGAGTGGCGCAAAGAAAGCCAAGCTGCCAACTCTGCATCAGATAAACCTGACGACTTAACTTCAGATTCTTTCAGTCTGTTTTGCATCTGTATTCCATTTTTCATTCACTGATCACCATTCAATATAGACTGAAGCCATCCCATCCAGCCGTTCTTTCGTCTTTACCCACTTTGGCATTACCTGGCCCATTAGCCGATAAAACCGCTCACTGTGGTTATGCTCCGCTATGTGGCAAAGCTCGTGCAAAATCACGTAATCAATGCACTCACGAGGCGCTTTAACCAGGTGAGGGTTCAGGGTGATTCGGCCATTGGGTGAGCAGCTGCCCCATTGAGTTTGCATGGTCAGTATGCGCAGCGGTGGTCGCTCCTCTACCCAAAGGGCTTGTTCCAGCATCGCATCGAGGCGCTTGGCGAAGGTTTCTTTGGCCCTCGATTTGTACCAATCTGTTAACGGCTCTTTCACCTTTTCGGTGGACTTCGCTCGTACTGATACCTCCAGTTTGCCACGTAGCAGTTTCACGCCTTGAACCTGATCAGGCGCTTCAATCACTTTCAGCAGGTACTGTTTCCCAAGGTAGTAATGGCTCTCACCACTGATGTATTGCCGAGGGGTGGTGAATTCAAGCTGTTTGCGGAAATCCCGAAGCTGTTCGTATATCCAACGGCCACGCTTTTTAACAGCAGATAACACGGCTTCGCTCTCAGCCCCCACAGGAGCCGATGCGACTACCCGACAATCGGGATGAACCTTGATTAATACCTTGCCTGTGGCTTGCGGGCGCTTGACTCGCTCAAACGTAATCTGCTCGTCGCCGTAGCAAAAGCTCATGGTCTGACTTTGAGATTTAATCGGCACATTCATCTGGTTATACCCGTTCAAGCACCGTTCAACCCGACCCGAGTGATCTGAACAATCATCTCAACAATCTTCTTGGCCTGATCCATTCCGCCACCAATGGCTTTGCATTCCTGGAACATGCGTGGCAGTAACTTTTTACGAATGTCGGCTTCGATGTTCTGTGGATTGATGGAGTTTTCCGCGACAGAGGTTTCTACCGCCTGGTCAATTTCAAAGGCAACCTTGACCCACTTATCCTGAACCTGCTGATCAAACACAGCTAAGGCTTCAGGCAGCACTTTCTTGAACACACCAAAGTAGGCCTGGGCATGGCGATTACCGGCAAACGCATCAGGTATGTCGTTCAAGCGTCTCTCTAGTACTTGCTCTTCAAATTCACGGAACAGCATGTACTGTTTCAGTGGGTGGTCGAATAGTTTTTCGGCCTCTTCAATGGCTTGGCGCAGCAGCTTGGAAAACGCTTCCTGAGCGTAAGGGTCATCCCGTAGCTCTTGTTCAATCATGCGGGTTACGCGGGTTTTGATAATGTCAGTTTCATTACGAGTCTTCTCTTCGCTCCAGTCTTCCGGCTGTTGCTTTTGCCCCATCTTGCCCACTTCATACACACCACCGGGTTCTTTAACCTCGACACCCACCACATGCTTGTCTAGCAGCTTTTTAACTTGTTCTGCGTATTCGTCGTAGTCAATCCTCTCACCGGCATCTTGTTGCACCAGTTGGCGCAGGCTGGAGAATTGCTTCACGGTTTCTTTGTAGTGGCGGCGATCCTGGTCGCTAAAGCTCTTATCTTCAAAGAAAGTGGCGGATTGCAGCGCTACCTTCAGGCAGCTGGCGAAGGCCGTTAGGGCTTCGTAGAAGTCTTCACGCACCTTTAGATGCACGTCAACCAGCTCGCCGCTCTCTCCCGGCGCTAAAGGCTTTTGCTCTTCAATCTTGGGTACCAACACCTGACGCAACTGCTCGATGTCGTTCTTGTTTTTCACACCATCGAATATGGCCCACAACTGCTTATAGAGCTGTGGCAGGCGCTTGTACTCGGTACTCATCTGGCTGTAGAGGCCAGCAATATCATTAATGTCGTAACCGCCCTGAGTTCGGGAGGCCAGATCCTGATATTTCTGAATGGTGGTATCCAGTTCGGCCAGAATGCCGCGATAGTCGATGAGCAAGCCAAATTTCTTCTTCGGATGCAGTCGGTTTACCCGTGCAATCGCCTGGATCAGGTTGTGCTCTTTCAGCGGCTTATCGATGTACAGCACTGCGTTTTTCGGTTCATCAAAGCCGGTGAGTAGTTTATCGACCACGATCAGTATCTTCAGTGAATCGTCTTGGTCGAAGCGTTCGACCAGATGTTTGGTGTATGCCTGCTCATCCTGGCTGCCAACATTGTCTTTCCACCACTGGGTGACTTCCGGTGTTGTGGCTTCATCCACAGCAGTGTTGCCTTCACGGCTATCAGGTGGGCTCATTACTACGGCAGATTCAAGTAAGCCTGCTTCGTCCAGGTACTTTTTGTACTTGATCGCAGAGGCTTTGCTGTCGCAGGCTAATTGGCCTTTTAAGCCTTCGTCGATGTTCTTTACGAAATGGTTGGCAATATCCAGGGCAATCAAACGAATGCGATCATCCGCACCGTATACTTGGCCTTTTTTAGCAAACTTGCGCTTCAGGTCGGCCTTTTGCTCGTCTGAAAGCCCTTCGGTAATACGCTCAAACCAACTGTCGATGGCGCGCTCATTCACATCCAGGTCGGGGATGCGCTCTTCATACAGCAACGGCGTCACCGTTTGGTCTTCCACGGCGCGCTGCATAGTGTATGCGTGCACAATGGGGCCAAATTTATTGGTCGTTTTATCATCTTTTAACAATGGCGTGCCGGTGAAAGCGACAAAGGCAGCATTGGGCAGCGCCTGCTTCATGCGGATATGGTTTTCTCCACCCTGGCTGCGATGGCCTTCGTCAATCAGCACAATGATGTCAGAGCTGGTGTTGATACACTCAGGCATTTTGGTAGCGGTATTAAACTTCTGGATCAGTGAGAAGATAATTCGCTCCGTGCCTTTACCAATCTGTTCAGCCAGTCTCTTACCGGAAGTGGCCATTGCCGCTTCTTTGTCCTTTTTACCGGCCAACTCGCCGCCGGAGGCGAAGGTTTTACTGAGCTGTGTTTCCAGATCTACCCGGTCGGTGACCACCACGATACGGCATTGTTTTAGGCTTTCGTGGAGGATCAGCGCCTTACTTAAAAACACCATAGTAAATGACTTACCAGAACCCGTGGTGTGCCAAATCACACCACCTTCACGGCCACCGATGCTGCTGCGGGTATTGATGCGTTCAATTAGCCGTTTAATGCCAAACACCTGCTGATAACGGGCGACAATCTTGCCTGCCTTTTTATCGAACAAGGTGAAGTAAAGGGTCATCTCCAGCAGCCGAGCAGGGCTTAACAGGCTGATCAGTAATTGATCCTGACCAGTCACAGCAAGCTCCCCCGCAGCGGTCAGGCTCTGGTACCAATCCAGGTCTTTTGCCGGGCGGTGGCTGAATAAAGCTGCCAGCTGTTCGTCTTTGAGCGTTTTGTTTTTGATGGCGTACATCTCGGCATCGGTGATGTCTTCTTCACGCCAGGCAGCCCAAAATTTTGCGGGCGTACCGCAGGTGCCATATCTTCCTTCGTTGCCGTTTATGGAAAGCAGCATCTGGCTATAGGCGAACAGTAACGGGATTTCATCATGGCGCTGGTTACGCAGGCTTTGCGAAATGCCTTCGTCAATGGTGGGGCCTCCCCCTTTTCCAGATCGGGCCTTGCCATCCGGGCGCTTGGCCTCAATGACCACTAAGGGAATACCGTTTACAAAGCAGACAATATCGGGTCTGCGCTTGTCTTGAAATGAAGAGCCGACGCCACCAGAGCGGGTAACGGTAAATTCTTCGGTAAATACAAAACTGTTATTAGCTGGGTTCTGCCAGTCAATTAGCGCAACCGTCGGGTTGGCCTTTTTACCATCCACAAACTCAGTGACAGAGATGCCATACAGCAAGTGGTTGTACAGGCGCTCATTGGCCGTTAAAAGGCCTTCGTTAAGTGCAGGGCTACATACCTCAGCAATCAAGTTATCAATAGCTTTTTCAGACAGCGGATAGCTCTTACCGGCAAAGGTGAAAGTGCGCTTTTGAAGCTCACTGCGGAGTACTTGGCGTAAAACCACTTCATCGGCCTTGCCACCACGGGCGGCTAACGCATGCTCAGGAGAGAGAAACGACCACCCGAGGTTGGTCAACAACGTCAGCGCCGGTAACTTGGCACTGTATTCTTCCTGAAATTTGGGTGTGTATTGTGTCATTCGTTATCTCTCTTCAACCCCTGGTACCCGAGGTGCAGCCTAATTAGCGTTGTTGGTGGTAGCTGCTTAAATCACTGTCTAAAGACCAAACAAAGACCTCTCGCGTTGAGAATCGACTAACGCATTTATTGAATTCTTCAATAATGCTTAAATCGCCAAAGCTAGTACCTTCACCGGTTTTTTGTGGAGACTTGTTCGCTCCTGCTTGATCTGGAAATTTATCTATCCAAGTTAACACCTCAGCGGAATTTGGAAATTCACTTGGTTGATAGGGGGCATCACCACTAAAAGCACCTTTTACAGCTTTGCAAAAACGCTGAGCAGTTTTACGTCTTGTTCCACCGTCACCGTTCTGGGCAATGTGATTACCAGTCTCAATAATTGTGGCCATGGGTAAAATGAAGGTCGCACCAAGTTCTGCATACTCTACGAAAGATGCAGTAACTGTATCCTTATCCTGATTTTTGCCGGGAACGTTTAGTAGATTCAGGAAAACTGACGTATCTATGATGCAAATCGAACTCATTCATCATCTCCCTGCATTTGGCTCAACCAATCCATGGCATTTTGTTTCTTCTGCTGAGGCGTCATCGGAGACTTCACAAAACGATCTACAACGCCGTTAGTGACTAATTCACCTAGCGGACCTTGAGAAACTAAACCAGGGTAATCGTTTAGATCGGAAAGCCTGATAAGCTGGCTGTCACCAGTGGTTTTGCTGCGGTAGCAAAACACCACATCTCCAAGTGATGAATCTGGCAGGGCATCCATTAGGGCTGGATTGTGTGTTGATAGAAGCAAACGAACATTTCTCGCATCAGCTTGCTGCCTCATGGTTGCTAGCAGCTGTTTTGCCCTTGAAGGATGCACACCATTATCAACTTCTTCAATCACTACCGTTGATCCTTCAGGCGCGGAGAGCAAGGCTGCAGCAATAGCCAAAACTCTTAGGGTGCCGTCGGATAGAAGCTCTACTGACCACTTTCTGTCTTTATTGCCAAAGCTTTCCACCAACTCCAACGAAACCTGGCCCCGGCGATCTTCAAAAAAGTTGATATCCTTAACGTCCTGCTCAGGAAGGCTTTTAATGAAGTCGATAATGACGGGCTTCAGTGCTTCGTCTTTCCACAAGGTGAAAAGCACGCCTGAAAGATTCGCACAATCACCACGTAAGCGTTTTTCAGGGTAGCTGTCACCACGCATTAGTGAAGGCACAGGGTCAAGAAATAGGGTATTTGATAGTAGGTTTTGAAACTTTTCGGTAGTTTTTGGAATTTCTTGCTGCGCTTTCTTATGGCCAGCCTCAAACATAGCTGAAGACGCAAGTTGATTCAGAATAGCAATTTGGTCTGTGCAGCTTACCTGGGGTTTTTTCCCACCTCGTGCGAAGTTGTTATAAGCAACTCTTACATCAGTGCCTAAGCCAGATGATTTTTGTTCAATTTTATATAAAGGGAAATTTTCTTTTGGCGAGGTGATGGTTTCTTGCGAAATATGTAACTCATCGTCACGTAACGACACTTCAACCTCAAAGTGATTCCAGTTGGCGCCATCCGTTGTGCAACCCAAAGAAAACGCGGTTGCGCTCAAATGCCCTAAGTCCCTCACTTGGCCACGAAGGATCTGCTCAGAATCATCAACTCTGTGTTTCAATACAGATAATTTCTGGCCTTGTGCCAGCCAAGCTAAAAAGCGGAAAGCTTCCAGCGCATTACTTTTACCAGAAGCATTTGCCCCAATCATCAGCGTCAGCGGTGATAAGTGTAAAACCTGATCTTGATAGCTCTTGAAGTTTTGAATGTGTATCTGGGTTAGCATTATGCAACCTCCTTATCATCAACTTTTACTCTTCGTTTACCCGTCAACAACTGCTGCATCAGGGCTTTTTTCTCTTGCTTTAAGGTATCTAGTTGTTGCTTCAGGGCAGTGATTTCTTGGTCGGCGGTGGATAGAATCGAAGCGATTTTTTTCTGTTCAGACAGTTCTTCTGGTACTGTTACTTTCAATGACTTCAGGTAATCTGTTGTAACTCGTTTTTGGCCTGCTGAACCTTGCATATTTGCTTCGCCTCGAACTCGAAACTCTGAGATGTTTGTCAGGTAATAAAGATATTTTGAGTCAGATTTAGCTCCTGATCTCAGTACATGAAACTCGGTACTGCCAAATCCAATACCGTTTCGCATTTGCTCGATATACGCTCCTTTGCCATTCTCAAAGCAGGGTGTGATTTTTGCCACAAGCACGTCACCATCGGCAAACGACGTAAAGCCTTTACTCACATCGTCATACTCGCGAACCGAGGACGAAAGTAGCTTTGCATCTTCCGATACAGATTCCATTGCAATAAAGGATACTTTCCCATCTTTGGGTGCAGGTGATTTCCTAGGGTTAATTTGGCAGATGTCTGACAATGAAACTTCGCGCCACTCTCCACTAAACCTAACCCCATTCTTATCCAGCAAGCGTTTTTTGCCGGTGAGCAGTTGTTGCATCAGAGCTTTTTTCTGCTGCTGGCTGTTGGCGAGTAGTTGTTCGGTGGTGGTAATGGTCTTATCCCAAGCAGATAGGATTTGGGCGATTTTCTTTTGTTCGGGGAGCGGCGGAACAGGAACTTGAATGGACTTTACGATTCCACCACTCAAGTTTTCTTGGCCTCCACTATTTGCCATTTCTCGAATATTTTCATATTGACTAACGAGAAATTGATAGTAGTAATCAACTTCATAATCAGGGTGCAACACTATCGCTGCACACGCCTGATTGGTCGAAGCCTCAATGCCTAACTTGGCAACTTGCCCTCTCGTTTTTCCTTGTCCGTACATGGCCATAAGGATCGTATCCACCGGAAATAGCTTAGCAGACGAGTTTGCAAGACCCTCTTCGGTTATCTTTTCAGAAGTATCTTTTATAACCTTAAATTGAACCTCAGCAGTTGTTACCCAAGGTATATTGCCATTCCAATATGTGTCATTTTTCCTACTAGGAGTCCCACCAGAAGAAACGTTGGCTATTTCTTCAATAGTGCTTAATTTCCACCCATTAGGCACCATAACCAAGCTCCTCAAGATACTTGGCCATCTCGGTTTCCAGCTCGGTCAATTGCGCTTTCAGTTGCTCACGCTCTGCACGTACTGCCATCAAGTCGATTTCTTCATCTTCTTCAAAGGTATCGACGTAGCGCGGGATGTTCAGGTTGTAATCGTTCTCTTTGATCTCTTCGAGGCTGGCAACGTAGGCGTATTTATCGACGTCATTGCCTGCACGATACGTCTCAACCACTTTGGCGATATTCTCTTCAGTCAGCAGGTTCTGGTTCTTACCGGCTTTAAATTCACGAGACGCATCAATAAACATTACCGACTCGTCGGATTTATCCTTGTTGAAAATAAGAATCGCTGCGGGAATGCCGGTGCCGTAAAACAGCTTCTCTGGAAGGCCAATCACGGCATCGAGCAGGTTTTCGTCAATCAGTTGCTGGCGAATTTTGCCTTCGCTGGAACCCCGGAATAGCACGCCATGTGGCACTACCACGCCCATGCGCCCCCCGGGTTTACCTTGAGAAGCAGGTTTGAGGGTTTCGATCATGTGCAGAATAAAGGCGTAGTCGCCTTTGGTTTTTGGGGGGATGCCGCGGCGGAAGCGGCTGAACTTGTCGTGTTCGGCTTCGTCATGCCCCCATTTATCCAGACTGAATGGCGGGTTGGCGGTCACGATATCGAACAGCATCAGGTCGCCGTTTTTATCGAGCAGCTTGGGGTTGCGGATGGTGTCGCCCCATTCAATTTTATGGTTGTCTTCACTGTGCAGGAACATGTTCATTTTGGCCAGCGACCAGGTGGAGCCAATGGCTTCTTGCCCATACAGGGCGTAGTTTTTACTGTCGTGATTTTTTCGAACTTTGCTACCACACTTCATTAACAGTGAGGCGGAACCACAAGCCGGATCGCAGATGCTGTCACCTGGTTGCGGGTCTAACAGTTCAGCGATCAGGTCACTGACTTCTGGTGGGGTATAAAATTCACCGGCTTTCTGGCCACCGCTGGCGGCGAAGTTTTTGATCAGGTATTCGTAGGCGTTACCGATCACATCCAGCGTACCGACGCGGCTCGGTTTAAGGTTTAGCTCTGGCTTGGCAAAGTCTTCCAGCAGGTGACGCAGAATAGTGTTCTTTTGCTTTTCTTCACCCAGTTTGTCGGTGTTGAAGCTGATGTCCTGGAACACGCTTTTTCCGGCGTCTTTGAGTTTGGTGCCGTTGGCTTCTTCGATGGCGTGCAGCGCCTGGTCGATGCGCTCACCGTTACCGGGTTCGTGACGGGGTTCGTACAGGGCGTAGAAATTGGCAGCTTTGGGCAGTACAAAGCGCTCGTTTTTCATCATCTCTTCGATGAGTTCCGGCTCGTCGCCGTATTCAGCTTTGTAGCCGTCGTAGTGGTCTTGCCATACATCCGAAATGTACTTGAGAAACAGCATAGTCAGAATGAAGTCTTTGTAGGTGTCTGCGCTGATGGTGCCACGGAAGGTGTCGCAGGCGTTCCACAGCGCTTTGTTGATGCTGTCTTGATTGATTTTATCGTTCATCCATTGCTTCCTTTTAGTGGGGCCAATCAATGGCTGGCCCGGTTCAAGTCTTAAATTCGTTATGCTGGCTGTTTAGTGGCCATGTGCCTGGTACAAGTCGTTGGCGATAGCGCCCATCATTCGCTCACCGTTGTTTACTAGCCTCTGTATCAGCCTTTGCTCTTCACCTAAAGTGTTGGCCATCGCAATGATTGCTCGCTGTTTGGCAAGGGGCGGAACAACGACTGGGGCATCTTCCAACACACTGCGGCGAATGCTTTTTGTTAAGGTGCCTTCGGCATTCTGTTCAAAATAACGTTGAGCCGGTGCCTGATTCAGTAACCACACCATAAACTCGGGCAGAATGTCTTTCTTCTTCAGGCTGACCACAAAAAAGTGCGGCGCAGCAACGGCCTGCTTGCCAGTAGAGGTCAGCGCCTGATCCACCTGTACGGCGTAGTTATGGCTGCCTCGGGCGGCCACTAAAATATCGCCGGTGGCGAGGTAGTCGGGTTCACGTTTGCCGGTTAGCTCTGTTTCCAGGCAGCTTGACCAACGAATCCCTTCGGTTAGCGAAACATCCTTCATCTGAACCGCGACCACAGCAGAGCCTGCCACATCAGGGATTTTCCCCCTAAATGGATAGCCTGCATTGATGGTTGCGACCTGTTTGAGCTTCATGTCTTCATCTATTCATAGCCAATGATGCAGAAATAATCGGTTGATCCTAGCCAAATGTCAAGCTAAAGTTGTTTCATCGCCTTTGATGCAAAGAAAGTTGCTCAAGGGCTTTTTGTTGCAGAGGATGGTTGCATCATTACCTATGAAGTCAAATTTTCGTGTAAGGATCGAGGTGATCCGCAAGCTGGAATGTTACGAGCCGTCCACAATTGAGCCTGTGGGTGGTCATGTATGCCGTGTTGCAGCCAAAGGTTGTGACTACTATCGGCATTCGGCACAGGACGTGGCACATGATGTGTTTTATCACTATCCGGTGATTGTTGACCCTGATGGCTCACCCTGGGTGGAGGCCAATCGCTATTTACTGAGCAGGCTGAATGCTATTGTGCCAGCCAAGCACAGGACTCTTGAGTCGATTGCGAGCGATCTTGCGCACTTCAGGCAGTGGTTGCTGGAAGAGGAAATAGACTTTTTGACAATTTCCTCTAGACCAAGAGCTCGTCCTACATATAGGTATTGCGCCTACCTTCATGATGAGATCCGTTTTGGAAAACTTAAGGCCCAAACTGCGAAGCGTCGGATGAGTAGCTTGCAAAACTTTTATCGATGGATTGAAGGCGATGGGGTCAAATTTGAGTTACCCTTGTGGCTTGAGAATGATGAAGCACTGAAGTTTAAAGATGCGAGAGGTTTTCAACGCAGTAAGTCGGTAAAAAGCACAGATCTGACGCGTTCCTTCCGAGTAGTAAAATCGACCAATGACTACAGTGAATACATTGATGATGGCGGTAAGTTACGGCCCTTACCTAGAGATGAGCAAATGGCGTTGGTTGCGGCGCTAAATGCAATCGGTAATACCGAGATGATCTTGGCTTTCTTTTTTGCCTTGGCAACAGGCGCTAGGTTGCAAACTGTATTTACGCTTCGTCGGCAGAACTTTTTGGGCGAACCTTATCAAGGGGCCGTATCGCATCGCATAAAGGTTGGCGGCGGCACACTTGTCAGTACCAAGTATGCCAAACAGATGGTGTTGCTGGTTCCACTGTTTCTGTATCGCCGGGTACAGGTGTACCTTAATTCTGAACGCTGCCAGCGGCGCATATCTTCCTCTAAGCATGTATATCCTGAAAGCGGGGAGCAATACCTATTCCTAACTCGCGCAGGTCAGCCATATTACATGGCAGATAATGACCCTTTCACTTTTTTATACCGTAGCCCACCAAGGGGAAATGCGGTTACACAGTTTATCAGGCAACAACTAAAGCCAGAGTTGTACCGGCAGGGGCACGATTTCGAATTCCGGTTTCATGATCTCAGGGCTACTTTTGGTATGAATTTACTGGAGGATCGATTGGTTGGCCATCCATTAGATGATATTTCTGCACAGAACCAGCCGAATTTTTTCCGCTTACTAATGTATATACGGCAACGCATGGGGCACACGAATTTGGCTACAACGGAACGATATCTGAATTATCAGAAGAATTATAAATTGGCTGCTCATCTGCAATACGGATACGAAGATCACTTGGAGTCTCTACTGAAGGCGGTTGAGGGGTGTTGTGAGCTGGATTGAAAGGAAAACATCCAGTTTCCGTGTTGAGAGTTTGCCATTCGATTCTAGCGGAAAGGTGGCATTGATGGATCCGTCTACTATTCAGGTTTATTTGGAGCTATATGTTAGCCCCGTAGACGTCGGAGCTTGGTGCTACAGAAAGAGAAAACAAGTTGTACTGGTAGATCCTGAGAGCTTTTCTGAGTCAAGGATGCCGTTAGTTATAGCAGTTTTGGAATTTATACATCATAAATTCAGTATGGGTGTTCGCGAGACGACACTATCTCAACGCTTAAATGAGATAAACAAATTCATTTTATGGTTAGATAGTCAAAAGAGTGATGATCTTTCGAATAAAAGCCTATTCACTAGATCACTATCAGAATACACCAGGTTGCTCTGGGACGATGTTCGCGCAAGCAGAATAAACGTAAACACCGCCTCTTCAAGGCAGAGAACGCTTGTTGAGATCGGTCGATATATGTATAGCGATATAGATATTGACCTATACGATGATATGAAAAATATAAGAAAGTCATCAATTGCGGTTAATGTTACGGAAAAGCCCGATGAAGATTTGGTAAGTCGGTTGCTACGAGTTTATATGGATGTTTTTGAAAGTCTTTCTGACATGGTTTTAAACTTCATTAGGTTTCCATATAAAATTGAAGTAGGTAGTGATTACTTTTGGTTTTTTCCTACATCGGTACCAATAGCTGGGCCTTCAAATATTCATATTAAAGCTGCTTTGAAAAACAGATTTCAAGCTTACGACTATATTAACGGTCGTATTAAAAACGACTATCCAGGAAGGAAATCTAATAGAAACGTTGCATTAAATAACATCAATAAAGCTAATAGTGGTCGATTTCATAATCGCAGGATATTCGCTGCTACATTGGCAGCCCAATCATTCATTATGCTGTTTTCAGCTAGTACGGGAATGGGGTTGGGTCAGATATGTGAGTTGCGATGGTCGGATCAATATGATGTTGAAGATGAAGTTCAGGGATTTAAGTCAATTAAATATCGTGCCAATGGCAAGGTGACCAGTTTTTTAATATCTAAGAAGTTTATGCGGCTGTTTAGGAGGTATCTCGATCTAAGGAATTATTTGCTTGAGTTCGCTGGATCTGATGGATTTGAAAGGCTGTTTTTTTGCTTGAAATATGGAGATTTGATTCCGGTAAAAATGAATTTGTCGACCGACTTTCATCGCAGGTTGGAGAATTGTTTTAATTTTAGCGGCAAGATTACAACTAGATCTTGGAGGGCTAATAAGAACGACTGGCTACTTCGAAATAGTGATTTAGAAACAACTTCTATGCTGCTGCAGAATTCCATTGATAGTGTTTTGAAACACTATTCGGAAGGTTCAGAGAAAGACGCTGAAGAAGAGTTGAATGAGTTTCTTAATAAATACAAACGAGAAGTGGTTTCTGCTGAGTGTGAAAAGCTAGCGAATACGAATGTGGGTCGATGCCTAGAATATGGTTCTCCAAAACTAATATCTGGATCAAAGCCAATATATCAACCTGACTGTAAAGCAGGGGAAGGGTGTCTTTTCTGCGAAAGATATAGAGTTAATGCTGATCTTGAAGATTATGGAAAGATATTGAGTTATCAATATGTTCTTAGTGAAACAAGGTTTCTTTTTGGGAATGACAATGAGGAAGAATATTTAGCTCTTATGTCTAGAATAAAATATATTTCCGAGGCTATTGAGCAGTCTGGAAAAGTTTTTGGCAGGGAGCTTCAGAAAGTCAAAAGTCTTGTTCTTCAAGGTTATAATCTTGATCCCTATTGGGAGAAAAAGCTGTCAATAATTGATGAGATGGAAGTCCTCTATTGATTATGAAAATATTTAGTGCGAATTATTATTCTGAAATAGCTGATGGTGAGTGTAGTCGACCTGATGCATTTGTTCAGGAAGGAAAGAGCTTTGTATTTCCAGATTTTGATTTTGTTATTTCAAGGAATAAGTCTGGTGATGCCATATCTACTTTCAAGAACGATACCTGGGATCTTCGGCCGTATGGATTAACTGGGTCTCAGGGGAGGTTGATGTTCGCTAATGTATCTAAAGAGAATAGGCTGGATGCGAAGTGGGTTATATTTATTTTAATGTACTTCTCTGATTCTGGGAGAGCTAGCGTTTTAAGTGCGAATACTCTTGTGGGCTATATGAAACTAGTTCGAGATTTAGACAGTTTCTGTAGTGGTAGCAGTGTTGGTTTCAGAGATGTGTTTGCTCAACAACATATCTTGAGAGAGTACATTTTTAGTAGAAAGCATCGATACATAGTTGATAGGTTTATTTCAGTTTTCAGAAAACTGTATTGCCTTCCTTCTAATCTGACAGGATATCTCCTAAATGAGAAATGCAATAATATACTTGATAAATTCAGGTTCCGTATAGATAAAAGCTCGCTACAGTTTCCTGTTATACCTCCGAGAATATTGTCTGAATTGATAGACTCGCTTGAGGAAATTGTTGGGTATGTGCATGACGATATAGATCGGATAAAAGAGTTTTTGATTGCAATATTGGAAAATGAAAACCTAGGAAGGTGCAAGGCATATCAGAGACAGAAAGGCCTTTCAGCCGGAAACTTTGAACCTCATTTTGATAAGGCCATTGAATTGTATGGATTAAGTAATCTATTAGATACTTATGAAGTAGATAATATCCCAGCGTGTCGCTCGTTTCTGAGTAAAATACAGCATGGTTGTGCGCTTATATTGTTGATATATAGTGGGAAGCGTAGAAGTGAGATGCTAAGTCTTAAGGTCGATAGCCTGAAAGAGTCGCTTGTTAATGGTAAGAAAATATATAAGCTGCATGGTGTAACCAGAAAGCTTGTTGGTCAAAGTAAGTCAGTGTCCTGGATTACATCTAAAGATATAAAAAAGGCCTACGAAGTTGCAAAATCTTTAGCTCTTATAGCAGGAAAGGAAATTGGCTTAAAAGAAAAAGAGACTCCTTTATTTATTTCCTTGGCGTACCTGCCGATTTGCAGCAGCATTGGGTATGACGGGATAAATGTAAATGTTAATTCATTTACAAATAAGGTTATGGAAGTATTTGAATTAATAGATTTGGATAAATTTTCAATCTCTTATGATGATGTAAAGTTTTTAGATAAAATCGATCCGTTTCGTGCTTGGGGCGAAGAAGAAAAATTCGCGTTAGATGCAAGATGGCGATTCTCAACTCACTAATTTAGGCGATCGCTTGCGTATTATGTTTCTCAGTCTGGTCTTGTGTCTTTGCCTTCGTTAAAGCGGCAGTTCAAACATATAGGTCGAGAGATGACAGTATATTATTGCAACTCGTCCTCTATCTCCGAAGAATATAGCGCTAGTGAACATATTGCCGGAATCATTAGAAGTATAAAGCCGGAGGCTGATGCCATTGCTTATATCGATTGTGTTTATAATTCAAACGAAAAAATATATGGAAGCCATGGTAATTACGTTGACAAATTTCTAGATGGTAAAAGTCATAGTTCATTGCTGCTACCGCTGGAAAGATCCGAAATTGTTAAACAGTTCAAGGATGGACTTATAGCATATAAAGAGACTCCTTTGGGCGCGTGCACGAAAGTAGGGCCTTGTAAAGAAAGAGCTGTTAGATCTTTTGCGGCGTGTACAAACTGTGACCGTTCTATCATTAAAATTAGCCGGTTGAATAAAGTTATTGACCGTCAGGTTGCATTCGTAGAAGAGCTTGAAGCTATTAGTCCGGACAGTATGGCTTCAAGAATCGAGAGCGATGAACTGAATATATTAAGAAGATACAAATGCAAAGTTGACAATAAAGGTGGTTAAATTGGCTGGAATTCAGGACTATTGGGATGCTTTGAATCGGCTGAAATTAGGTTGCACAGTTAGACTTCCCGCTGGATCTCCAATCAATAAAGATACGGTAGCCCTAGAAGCTGGCCGCAGAAGGGGATCTATTAAAAAATCTAGAAAAAGTTTTGATGATTTAATTGCTGCTATTGAGTCTGCGAATATCGAAACAGCCTCAAACTCTGTACAACCGAAAGAATTGTTGAGAAGAGCTAAAGCGGAAAAGCAGAATTATAAAGAGCTATATCACCAAGCGCTGAATCGTGAATTGATGCTGATTGAGAAGCTAGCCCAGTTGGAAAAAGAACTCAGGCGTTTAAAGAATGTTGTACCTATTAGAGACTGAAACTATGTGGATTCAACGTGAAATACAGTTATCACCCAAGAAGCGTGGTTTTCATTTAATCACGGATGAAATACTTAGGAAATTACCCGAGCTATCTCAAGTGTCGGTGGGTATTGCACATATTTTCATACAGCATACCTCAGCATCACTTACGATTAATGAAAATGCTGACCCAACTGTTCGTCAAGATTTTGAGAGCTTTTTTAATCGTGCAGTCCCAGAGGATGAGCCCTATTACAAGCATATATATGAAGGAAGCGATGATTTACCCAGCCACATTAAGTCCAGTCTACTTGGGAGTAGTGTGACCGTTCCTGTAACCGAAGGGCGTCTGAACATGGGAACTTGGCAGGGAATCTACTTGTGTGAGCACCGAAATCATGGCGGGCCTCGGTCGTTGGTCGTCACGATTCAAGGAGAGGTTTAAGTGAGCAAGAAAGGGAATCCAATAATTTATATCGGTGGGCCTGGATATAGCTATGAGGACTTTGAACCATTAATTGGCAGTCTTGATGAGCACATAAAAGAGGTGCTGTCAGTCTTGAAATCTGAAAATTATCAAGGCGTAGCTTCGAATATAAGAATGGTCGTTGATGTATTTAACCCAGAGAAAGTGGGAGCTTTTGCAAAAACGGTCGATATTGGCAATGGAACATACGTAACCGCTCATTTTGCACCGTTCTTCACTTACCCAATATCGCGCGATAGGCTAACTCCATCTGATCACTGATGGAGTCATATCAATGCCAACCCAAAAATACATTCGACGATCCGCCGCCATCTGGGAAACGCTCATCGATCAATACCAGCAGTCCGGCCTGTCCGGAGCGCAATTCTGTCGGGAGCAGACATTACCTTACGCCAGTTTTTGCAAGTGGCGACAGCGCATTCTGGCGTCCGACGATTCACAGCCCACTTCGGCTTTGCCTGAGCCGGGCTTTGTTGAATTAAATACTTGGCCCGATGCGCCAGACCGCCCCTGGAGGGTCACGCTCAAACTGGGCAATGGCGTCGAGTTGTTACTGAGTCAGCCCTGATGTTTCTGCCCGAACCCAACGTCAGGATTTGGTTGTATACCCAGCCGGTGGACATGCGCAAATCCTTTGATGGCCTCAGTGCGCTGGTGGTATCTCAGCTCCAGGATGATCCGGCCAGTGGCCAACTGTTTGTGTTTATCAATCGACGTAAAACCCATCTTAAGGGTAACCGGTCATTCCACCACGTAGTTGCCAACTCAACGAACTATCTTACTTAGATATCCTTAACAATGGTCAACATGCCTGGCGGCAATTTCCACCGGCGCTTATCTTCTGATAACACCAC